>CASEIR010000024.1 GCA_949287925.1 uncultured Lachnospiraceae bacterium | reverse complement strand
GGATGTCAGGGATTTTCTGCTTGCTAAAAAGGACGGAGGGCTGAAAGCTACCACTCTGAATCTTTACAATTCCGCCATCCGCTTTTTTTACCGGAATGTCCTGAACATCCTTTGGGATGACATTATGGTTCCGCGTATGATACAGGAACACAAGCTTCCGATTGTACTGACTGCCGATGAAATCGACCATCTGCTGGACGCTGTCAATGACATCAAATACAAAGCCATGTTTGCAATCATGTATTCCTCCGGACTCCGGGTTTCCGAAGTGATCCATTTGCATTATGATGATATCTCGCGAACAAATATGCAGATCCATGTGCGGGATGCGAAGAACCGGATGGACCGTTATACGATCCTTTCCAAACGGTGCCTGGATATTCTTACTCAATACTGGTTTGCAAAGGGCAGGCCTCGGGGAATCCTGTTTCCCAACAAATTTACCGGTAATTATCTGGCGGTCAGCACACTGGAACAGGTGATGCGCCGGGCTGTATCAGATGCTGAACTTTCTGTAAAGGCAACTCCACACAGCCTGCGCCACAGCTTTGCAACACATTTGATGGAACAGGGAGTAGGCCGGCAACATATCCAGGCCCTTCTTGGACATCGCGATCCGAAATCCACGGAAATATATCTCCATGTCAGCAACAAATCTCTGATGGGGATCCGAAGCCCATTTGACCGGAAAGAAGGTGCAGACCATGAATAAACCGACAGTACAGGAGATCTTTCATCGCTTTTATCCGGCATATCTTGAAAAATACACCCCTTCCCCTGAGCAGGCAAAAGCCGCCCGGAACATTATAAACTGTAAAACAGGGGCGTATGGCGCAAATGTCAGTATCTGTGAAGACTGCGGCGCTGTCCAGATCCATTATAATTCCTGCCGTAACCGCTGCTGTCCCATGTGCCAGGCAGTTCCGAAGGAAAAATGGATGGATGCCCGCAGGGAAGATGTTCTTGATGCTCCCTATTTCCATCTGGTTTTTACCGTTCCGGATCTTTTGAATCCGATCATTTACAGTAATCAGAAGCTCCTTTATGATGCTTTCTATCATGCGGCATCCGCAACGATCAGGGAATTGACGGAAGACCCCAGACATCTCGGCGCAAAAGTTGGCTATATCTTCATCCTCCACACATGGGGATCTGAGATGAACTTCCATCCCCATATCCATACCATTCTGCTTGGCGGAGGCCTGACCTCTGATAATCAGTGGAAAGATAAGGGAGAAGACTTCTTCCTTCCCGTTCAGATCATTTCCAAAGTGTTCCGTGGGAAATATCTGGAGAAGCTCAAAGCCCTGTGGGAAGAGGATAAGCTGATTTTTCATGGTACCTCCGAAAAGTTCCGTAATCACTATGCCTTCAAGGAACTGCTGGATGCCTGTTATGGTACAGAATGGGTTCCTTATTGCAAAAAAACATTTCGTGGTGCCCAATCCGTGATCAAATATCTCGGGAAATATACCCACCGCATTGCAATCAGCAACCATCGGATCATCCGCATGGACGAAGAAACCGTAACGTTTTCCGTGAAAGATTACAGGAACGAAGGACGGTGGAAAGAGC
>CASEIR010000023.1 GCA_949287925.1 uncultured Lachnospiraceae bacterium | reverse complement strand
TCAGCTGGGCGGTATCGGACTTGAGGCGCCGGAACATATCGTGGGGAAAAATACCGTTGAATGCATGAAGAGCGGGATCATATACAGCAGCGCCGCCGCGATCGACGGGATCATAGACCGCTTGGAAGAAGAGCTGGGAGCTGGAATGACAGTGATCGCGACAGGCGGCCTGGCGAGGAAGATCGTGCCCTGCTGCAGGAGAAAGATCATATTGGATGAAACACTGCTGCTGAAGGGGCTGGCGATCATCTATCGTAAAAACAGGAGATAAATTCGGGTTTGTCGACGGAAACTTCTGGATGGTACAAGGTCCGAAACCGACAGGGCGGAGAGAAAATCGAAGACGTAATCTGAGCTGAGGGGCGGGGGATCCAAGTTCCGTTCCGAAGGGGAAGAAAAACTAAAAGCTCCGAAAGAAGGCTAAAAACAATATGAAAAGCAGCACAACTCGCCGTCGGCTCAAACAGTACTGCTTTTCATATTAACGCCATCTTCCGGAGCTTTAAGATTCTTTTGCTTTTGAGATAGTTTTTATAAAGGTCTGTAATAGTTCTTCTGCAAGAGGAAGGTAATCTTCGTCAATATTCTGTATCATTTCTATGAGATTTGAACAATCTGAATCAGAATTTTTCCCAAGTATAATATAATCACAGGAAGTTCCAAGTACGGAACATAATTTTGTGAGAGTAGAAAAAGACATGCCCTTCTTGCCGCCCTCTATATCGGCAAGAAATTGAGGAGATATCTCCACCATTTCAGCTAACTGTTCACGAGTATACTTCATATATTCACGTTTTGAACGGATTCTTTTACCGATATTGACGTTGATCTCTTTCATTACTGAACACCTCACTATTCTATCAGCATAATTTTAAACATATCCAATAGATTTAAAAATAATCTAATAGATGTTGACAAATTAAATCCGATAGATTTAATATATGAATATATTTAAAAATAGGAGGATGAGTAAAGATGGAGAATGAGAGAGAGTATCTGCTGAAAAGTGTAAAAACAGAGCAGACGGCGAGTTATGATCTGGGGCTGATTGGTGGGGGCATATTTTTTGTGTTGGCGGGATGGATTGCCTTTCAGTTTGATAACGTTTATTTATCATCAGACGAAGAAACGGCGGCCTTATTGATGATGGGGTTGTCTTTTATAGTAGGTTGCGTGCTTCTTATTACATCACTGTCTGCAAAGAAGTGGATTCCACAGACAGAAATTGTGTTTTACGATCATCATTTAGAGTGTAAGGCGTGTCCGTACAGTGCTGTATTGGGCGGTGTCTCCAATATGGCTGTAAATTTAAACTTAAAGTATGACCAGATAGGAGAAGTGACAGTGGCAAAGAAGAAAATGATATTCTCAGTTTCAGGAAAACGGTATATCCTTGCTGCGGAGAATATAGAGGAGTGCGAGGTAATGCTTACTGAAATGAAGCGCAGAAATGCAAACCAGTAAAGAGGAGTTCGCTATGAAGAGATACTTAAAAAGATGGTTTCTTCCTCTTCTCATTACATTGATGTCTGCTGCCGTTCTGACTGCCTGTGAGTCGGAGCTGCTTTCCAATAATAGAGGAGGGGAAGAAGTAAGACCTCCTGAATCAGATGAATACGATGAAATTTTATGCAGCGGCGGTGGTTACCATATTGTATTGAAACTCGTTGATGATTTCGATGGCGCATATGATATGGTTGGAATCGTGGATGATAAAGGTGAATGGATCCATGAGCTTTCGGCGGATCATCCGTTCATACAAAATGGAAGGGTTTCTGTCGGAGATAAATATATTTCCGTAAATAATGACAGTAAATCCAGATATCAGGTCAGAATGATGACAATAAAAAACTGTATGTATTATCTGGGAGAGGGAATGTTTGCACTTCATTATGCAGACCTTGGTTCGGATCCGAATTATACTATGTATAATGCGGAAACCGGGATTGGATTTGATGCAGGTGAATGTGGGAAATCAGTTCTGAAGAATCCGTTCGGTTATCACTGTGGAAGTCCGGGAGAATTTCATGACGGCTATCTGGTTACCAGAGCAGATGAGCTGATCAAGCTGATTGGAAATGACGGAACAGTGAGACAGACGGGCGTTGATATCCAAGGTGGTAAATACGGAATATATTCTGAAGGAGTATTCTTTGCAGGAAACTGTTTTTATGATTTAGATGGGAACATTGTGATCGACTTGTCTGAATATTCTCCCGGTAAATTCAGGAATGAGCCATATTTTGAAAATGATAAGTGCTATCTTGAGATAACAAATAATGCTGGAACAGAATATTATACGGAGATTGATCATGAGGGGAATTTCCTTTATGAGCCAAAGAAAAAATAAATTCGGGTTTGTGTGGAAGTGTAACTGAGCTAAAGTCCGAAAACAGGGCTGGCTGACCTGCGTAAATTCTTCTGCGATGGCAGACGGGCGGTTCTGGCTTCGTTCCGTAATCTTAGAAAGGCTAAAGGGAACGTGATCCGGCTAAAAGCAAGGCTTACGATAAGACAACTCACTTGCGTTCAGACAATCTTATCGTAAACCCTAACACCGGACCCCGTTCCCTTAAGTCTTTCTACAGATTACTTCAAAGGCGCCTGCCCCGCCCTCCCGCCATCTCCGAAGATTTCCTCTGGTCACCCCGCCCTGTTTTCTGCTTTATCCCAGACAGAACTTCTCCCACAAACTCGAAAATTAAAAAAGGGGATGCTGATTGCACTTTATGGACTTTGTTTTCAAGTTTGATCAGCTGAAAATGTTTTAACATCGGTAAAGTATACCTTCTGGCT
>CASEIR010000022.1 GCA_949287925.1 uncultured Lachnospiraceae bacterium | reverse complement strand
CTGCGTTCTCCTTAAACTGCTGATCATATTTCGTACCTTTTGCCATGTCTGTGTTTCCTCCTTCATATCATCTTTTCTATCATACATGATTAAGGTATACATGGCATCTTTACTTTGTACTATTTTTATACTATCACTAATGTGCCCCACGCGCTGGTGGGCGTTATGGCGCAGAATACAGCAGAGCAGGCAAAGGAAAAGCATGTCTGGTCTACGGGAAATCAGAAACTGTAAAGAAATATGGAAATGAGACAGGAGGCTATTTTATCATGAAAACAGTCAGGCTGAACAATGGCGTAGAGATGCCGATGGAGGGATTTGGAGTCTTTCAGATCCCGGAGGACAGCTGTGAGCAGGCAGTGAAAGATGCTATTGACCTGGGTTACCGGCTGATTGACACTGCCAGTTCTTATCAAAATGAGAAAGCTGTGGGGCGGGCTGTCGCCAGCTGCGATGTGCCCCGGGAGGAGCTGTTTATTACGACCAAGGCTTATATCCAGCAGATGAGATATGAGAAAACGAAACAGGCTTTTCAGGAATCATTGGATAATTTGCGACTTCAATATCTGGATCTCTATCTGATCCACATGCCCTTTGGAGATTACTACGGTTCCTGGAAAGCGCTGGAGGAATTATATAGAGAAGGAAAAGTCCGGGCTATCGGTGTATGTAATTTCCTGCCGGACCGGCTGCTGGATCTGTGTTATAACGCAGAAATTACGCCGCAGATCGATCAGATTGAACGGCATCCCCATTATCAGCGAAAAGAAGACCTTGAGATCATGGACGAACTGAAAGTACAGCCCTAGGCATGGGCGCCCTTTGCAGAAGGACTGAAAGGGATGTTTGATGAACCGATCTTAAAAGAAATTGCAGAAAAATATAATAAAACCGTGGCGCAGATCATTTTACGCTGGAATGTCCAGCAGGGAGTGATCGTGATCCCGAAATCTGTTCACCGGGAACGAATGAAAGAAAATCTTGATATCTGGAATTTTAAAATAGAAGATGATGATATGGAACGGATCGGATCGCTGGATAAGAATTGTCCGTCTATGCTGGATACAAGGAAGGTCAGCGAAGTGAAGAGAGTATATGATTATCTCAATAACCCTGTGTTGACCAGTCTGTAACAAAATAGCAGTCAGTTTTCTATTTTGACTATTTTTCTAACCAATAAAACCCGATGGTAAATTTGAAGTTTTACTGTCGGGCTTTTTTATTATGGAATGAATATATTTTGCACGTAAGAGCTGCAAATAACCGAATCTGTATTGACATAATGTAACATATAAGTTACAATATTGCCTATTACAGGAGGTGTGTCGGAAATGGAAGAGAGCAGCAGATCGATCACCGATAGGTCGGAAGAAGAGATCAGGCGGGCGGTTATTGCACAGTATATAGAATACAGAAAACGTAAGGGGATAACACAGCAGGATATCGCAGATTCAATGGGGATAAAAAGACCGAATATCAGCAGATTTGAGAGTGGAAATTATAACCCGTCTCTTGACATGCTGATCCGAATGGCCGATAAAATGGATCTGCAGATAGAAATAACCTTGCGTGAAAAGGGGGATAAGTAAGTATGGTATCCATAATCAGAGGAACAACGCAGAAGCCAATGGCAAGTGAAGAGCTTGTAAATTATTTCCGGGCAAGAGAGGACCTTGAAGGCTATCTGTATATTGGCTATCCGATTATAGGTACGGCAGATGGACCGTATCCTATTGACGCTATGTATATATCCAGAGAAAAAGGACTTGTTATTTTTAACCTGATGGAAAACAAGGATACAGATGGATATGAGGACGCACAGGATGACAGCTACAATAAGATGGAAGCGAAACTAAAAAGCTTCAGAAGTCTTGTAAAAAAGAGAAAGCTGTGTGTAGCAATCTCTGTTATTACTTTTGCGCCTGTTCTGAAAGGAGAGCTTTATTTCGATGAGTATCCGCTCTGTAATGAAAAAAATCTTGGAGATTGTCTGGATAAGATTGAGTGGGAAAATCCGGAATATTTTGAATGCCTGGTTTCTGTCCTGCAGGCTGTCTCGAATATAAGAAAAGGGAAACGGAAAAGAGAGATAAGAAAACCGGATTCCAGAGGTGCAAAACTAAAACTGATCGAGGATTCGATCGCGAATCTGGATGACAGGCAGGGGAGGGCAGTTATAGAGACAGTAGAGGGTGTCCAGAGGATCAGAGGATTGGCAGGATCAGGAAAGACGATCGTTCTTGCGTTAAAGGCAGCCTATCTGCACGCCCGGCATCCGGAGTGGAAGATTGCAGTTACGTTTAACACTAGGGCGTTGAAAGGACAGTTCCGGCAGCTGATCAATAATTTTTCTATCGAACAGATGGGGGAGGAGCCGGATTGGGAGAACCTGCAGATCATCCATGCGTGGGGAGCGCCCGGAGACAGCGAAAAGAATGGTTTATACTATATGTTCTGTGGGATTCATGGACTCGAATACCTGGATTATGCCGGGGCAAAAGAAAAATACGGGCAGTACGGAGACAATGTGTTCAGTCATGTGTGCGAAGAGGCAGTGAAGGGAATGAAGAAGCCGTCAGCGGTTTATGACGCGATCCTTGTGGATGAGGCTCAGGATTTTTCACCGGCATTTCTTAAAATGTGTTATGAAATGCTGGAAGAGCCCAAACGCCTTGTATATGCATATGATGAGTTACAAAACCTGAGCTCCCAGACTCTGCCTGCGCCGGAAGAAATATTCGGAAAAGATGAAGGAGGACGGAACAGAGTCGAGTTTTCCTATGACGATTCAGGAAATTCCAATCAGGATATTATCCTGGAAAAGTGCTACAGAAATTCCAGACCGGCGCTTGTAACAGCACATGCGCTGGGATTTGGGATATACAGGAAGACAGAAGAAGGAAAACCCGGGCTTGTACAGATGTTTGAGAATAAAGAACTATGGGGAGATGTGGGGTATAAAATTAAGGAAGGAGAACTGGAAGAAGGAAAGCGGGTAGTGCTGAAAAGAGACAGTGACAGCAGTCCTGAGTTCTTAGAAACTCATTCGCCCATAGATGATCTCGTTCTGTTTAAAAAGTTCAACAGTATAAAGGAACAGGATGAATGGGTGGCAAAAGAAATTCAGAGAAATCTGAAAGAAGATGAATTGAGACCAGATGATATTATCGTAATAAACCCGGATCCATTGACAACGCGGAGGAGTACGGCATCCATCAGAAAAAAATTGTATCACGCTCAAATCCCTTCGCATATTGCCGGAGTAGATACTTCACCGGACGTCTTTTTTACCAATGAATCAGTGGCTTTTACCGGGATATACCGGGCGAAAGGTAATGAAGCGGCTATGGTTTATATCATCAATGCACAGGATTGTTACACTTCATATGATGAAAATGAGATCGCAGTATTGAGAAACAGGCTTTTTACCGCTGTTACAAGAAGCAAAGCGTGGGTACGAGTACTGGGAACCGGATCATATATGGAGAAATTAATGGAGGAGTATGAGGAGGTAAAAAATCATAATTTTGAACTGGAATTTGTTTATCCG
>CASEIR010000021.1 GCA_949287925.1 uncultured Lachnospiraceae bacterium | reverse complement strand
CAGCCTGAATAAGCGCTATAATCGTATTTTCAGGCTGAGCTGCTGTTTTTGATTGCCGATAATTATTTAATCCAGTCCGCAGAAATGGAGCAGATATTCTTCTTTTCCTTTCCATTTCTTCTCCGGATAAGATACAACATTGCCGTCAGAGCCCTTTACAGGCAGTGCTTCCTGATCTACAGAGCGAAGAGCGGCGGCCATTGTCTCATTGTCTGCATGGGCGTAGATCGATGTTGAATCAATTGATGAATGCCCCAGAAAGTCCTTGATATAAGGTAGCGGTATCCCAGCTTTGAACATTGCCATTCCTATGCTATGCCGGAAAACATGACAGTGGAGTCCCTCCGGAAAAGATGGATCGACCTTGTGCAGTTCTTTTGCATAGGACGCAAGAAAAGAATTCACTGTTCTGGGAGCCATTTTCGTATGCTGACCATTATGGATCGTATAAAAAAGATAATCCTGATTATTTCTGCCTGGATGAAATTCATTAAGGTAAGCATCCAGATGTGGCAGGACTTCTGTTGGAAGAGGATTATACCGGGTCTTATTCCCTTTTCCATGGAGCCGAATCTGCACACTTGCTCCGTTGCGGATGATATCTTCCAGCCTCATGTTGACCAGTTCTTCAATCCTGCCCCCGGTTTCATAAGCATGGATCATGAAGTACTGATTACGGCGTCCATTCCGTGTTGCTGTATCCGGCCAGGAGAAGATAGATTCCAGTTGTTCAGGTCTCAGGTATTCAAGCTTCGGATCTGTTTTTCCCTTGAAGCGGCGGATTAATTTCACTTTCAGATAGAGTTCTGATAACGTAGCATCTTCTTCACTGCAGTAACGTAGAAATGACTTGATTGCTGAAAGCCGGAGATTTATTGTATTGATCGATTTTGACTCGCTGTCTCTTAACCAGATGCAGAAGTCATAAACCATTTCTTTTGTAAAGCAGTAAAACCCAACTTTATCAAACGGGATTTCTTTCTGTGAGCGCAGGTATTGACGGTATTGATCCAGCGAGTCTGTATAGTTTTTAACCGTTGCCTCCGTGAACTTCCGCTGTATGATCAGATATTTATGCAAGAAGTCCCGGAGAAGTTCATAAAAGTAAAGTTCTGATTTTTTAATCTTCATGCGGCACCTCCGGTAGTATAGAAGCATTTACGGAGTACATACGCGATTCAAACTCAGAGTAGAATGGCTCAGCCAGTGTAAGATAATAATCCGTGTCTGCAAAGTTTGAGTGTCCCATAAATTCACTCAGATAAGGATATAAAGCATTCAGATCCGCATGTTCTCTAACCCATTGGTTCAGCCTGTAAACACAGTAAGAATGGCGAAAATCATGGACCCTTGGAGGATTGCCTTTGGTTACGGCTGCTTCTGGAAGCTTATCCCAGAATTCATGGAACCATTCATCCAGAGTAGATTTACTGTAATAGTCTCCAGATTGATTCGGAAAGAATGCTGTCCTGTCAGGGTATGTATCTCTGATGATACGGTCATATCGACATAGCAGATCCAGCATGTCATCGCTGACGAAAACAATACGGGCTTCCCATCCTTTGGATTCCCGGATAAAAATCTTTCCGGTAGAAAGATCGATATCATCGGTGCGTAAAAGCCTGGCTTCCGAGGCTCTAAGGCCGCAGGTATAAATAAGCCGGAAGATGACCGGTATCACATAGCAGCGTAAAGGTGAAAAATGTGATTTTTTACAGGCATCAATGGAAGTAAAGAAGGCCTTTAACTCTGCTTCTGTAAAAATATGAGCATCATACCGTATCTGTTTTCTTGGTATCCCGCTGGGAATGATATATGCGGACTTTCCAGTTCCTACAAGGTATTTGGCGAACTGGCGGACAGGAGTCACCCGTCTGAGCAAGGTGTTCTGATGCAGTACGGAACATTTCCTGATCCACGCATCACAGATTTCTTTGGACAGGGTACTGCAGTCCGGATAATCCTCTGCAATCATGGTGTCAAGATAGCCCAATACTTTTGATGAAGTATGATAAGGGTATCCAGATGCTCTTTTCTGGGAGATGAAGGCTTCAAGATCATCCCGAAGTTTACTACGAAAAACAGGATCAGACAAAGTCATCACCTTCTTCCCAGTATTTCTGCCCGACCAGGGAGAAATCAAGCGGACATTCCTTTAACATCTGTTCTTCCATTGACAGATATGGCTTGTCTGATTCTTTGGAAACATGACCAAGGGCATCTGTGATTACCTGATGCGGTATCTTGTTTAAAAGAAGTTTGTGCGTTAGCGTATACCGGCAGACATGTACTCCGCGGCTGTTCCTGTTGACGGTCTGAATTTCTGCTTTTTTAAACAGTTTGGAGCATACCATGTACATGGACTCAAGCTTTTTATAAGGTGCCTGCCTTCGCACGAAAACATATGGATTCTTTTCTGCTTCTGCAGGTCGTTCGTTCAAGATATAATCCATAATGGCATTCCCAACATCCTCAAGCAGCGGAAGGCACATGGTCACACCGGTTTTTTCCTGTTCCAGTATGATCTGATCGTTTTTCCAGTCAATCTGGCTGAAGCGGAGACAACAGATATCAATATCACGCAATCCGAGCCGGAGCCCCAGCCGCATCATTGCTTTGGTACGAAGCGGTGCCTCCTCCATTGCACGAAAAAGCTTTTTTTCGTCCAGAGCAGTTATATATGGCCTTAAATGTGTTTTTTTATATGCGGGAGTCAGTATCATTCCCGAAAAATCCATAGGGATAAAGCCGGCTGCATACAGATAAGACAGGATCTGCCGTATAATCGGGAAAACAGTTCCTCGGCTGTTCAGACAAAGTCGTTCTGACAGAAAGACCAGCAGGGATTGAATCTGCGAAGTCTGTAGTTTACGTAGGCCGCTAACGTCAGTTACTCCTGTCCCTTCGATGAAAGATCTGAATGCATAGTCATAAAGAGCAATGGTTTTCTTTTCAAAGTTCCTGGTCCGCAGAAACGTAAGATACTGCTGGCGAAGAGCTTCCAGGGTGTCATCAGAGCAGCATGTTTTCTTGGAAAGAAACAGCTTCCATTGAAAACAGCCGGTATCTGCTACTTCAAGCAGTACACAGACAGAACGGCGTCGGATTTTTCTTTTCCATTCATTCAAAGAGCCGTCCAGATGCTTTTGGGTGGTATCTTCGACAAAAGCATTACAGGATTCCCTCGTGAATACGGTGCTCCGGGAAAGATAGAGAAATGTATATAATTCCCGCCATGCTTGCATGTACTGCCATCTGGTAGATGCGGAAAGATGGAGATAGGCCATTTCACTTTCAGCCCGGCGAATCAGATGCCCCATATCAATCCTGCCATCACTGATTGGAAAGGATATATTTCGGAAAACTTCCTCTGATTCACTGGAGGAAGGAAGCTTCGGCTCATTATAGAGCTTTCCTTCCGGTGTAAGAGCTTTTGTTCCGGCTTCTTTGTCTACCAGACGGACCGCATGCAAAAGCTGAAAGCGGAGATCTGGTGTCACTGCACGGGCAACATAGGCATCATATAGTTCCTGACAAGGTACTTGGATACCCAGATAATCACCATACTCGACCAGATGTTTCAGATAATTTTTCCGCGCATCGTATGTTGAGGGGGCAAGCTGCAACTTTTGCTGCTCAAGGACAGCATTTACTACTTCTTTTAACTGATTCATCTCAATGCTCCTTTCTGCCACAGGTAAATCCTGTGGTCAATATCAGGATAGCAATTGAGGGCGTAAAGAAAAACATTATCAGCAAGAATATCTCTATAGATATCGAATTATCGGCGTATTTTGAGAATCTTTCATAGAATTGCCGATAACATTTTTTCGCCGATAATCCTT
>CASEIR010000020.1 GCA_949287925.1 uncultured Lachnospiraceae bacterium | reverse complement strand
ACAGCAAGGAATGCTGCCGCCGCATACCATTATATCATAAAGAGAATGTCAAGGTCAGGTAGTATTCCCTATGGGAATCTCCACCTTACCCTTGACATTCCTTTCAGGGTGAAGTGTTACCAATCATTGACGCCTATACAAATAGATCCCTGTGATCTGAAAGAAATTCTTGTACGGATCAGAAAAATTGTTTATACTAATTACGATATCTGACAATTTGATGGCGATGAAAGAGGATGAATGTGATGAGACAGGAACTGGAATACACTTCAGCAGGAAGTGGAACCCTCCTGATTGTAGATGATGATGAAATAAACCGGGGAATATTGGAGAATATTTTTGCCCCTTATTATATGATTGAAGAGGCAGAAAATGGAAAAGAAGGTCTGGACAGGATTCTTCGGGAGCCGTCCGGATTGTGTGCGGTCCTTCTGGATGTGATGATGCCGGAGATGGACGGCCTGGAAGTTCTACAACATTTGAAAGAACAGGAGTTGCTGGATAAAATACCGGTGTTCTTGATTACTGCAGAGGCCAGTGATTCTGTGATGAAAGAGGCATACAGACTGGGGGTTATGGATGTGATCAGCAAGCCGGTAGTGCCGTATGTGGTATTGCGGCGGGTGCAGTCGGTTGTGGAATTGTTTCTGGCAAGAAAACGACTTGGCGATACGGTCCGTCTGCAGGAACAGGAACTGATAGAACGGGCGAAAAAAATAATCGAGTTGAATCAGGGAATGATAGAAACTCTGTCAGCCGCCATTGAATTCCGGAATGGAGAATCCGGAGAACATGTCCGCAGAATTCATGATATTACGAAATTTCTGCTTACTCATACACGACTGGGAGACGAGCTGACGAAAGAGGAGATTGATAATATCGCGCTTGCAGCGGTCATGCATGATGTGGGGAAGATTGCAATACCGGATGCGATTCTTGGGAAACCGGGGCGCCTGACCCGGGAAGAGTTTGAGATCATGAAAACGCACACGGTCCAGGGAGGTTATCTGCTGGAGAAGATTCCCCAGCTTCGCGACAGCGGAGTTTATGAATACGCTTATGATATCGCGCTTCACCATCATGAACGTTGGGACGGACGGGGATATCCGGACGGGCTGAAGGGGGATGAAATTTCGATCTGGGCACAGATCGTATCGTTGGCGGATGTATATGATGCGCTGACCAGCAAACGTGTTTATAAAGATGCATTTACAAGAGAGGAATCTCTTCGGATGATCCGGGAGGGAGAGTGTGGAGTCTTCAATCCATGGCTGCTGGAGTGCTTTTTTGAAGTAGAACCGGAGATCTGTAAATTGTACGAAGATATGAAAAAGGAGAAATAAAATGGATATTCAGAAATTAAAAGACGCGGGGATTGATGTAGATGAGGCGCTGGAACGTTTTATGGGAAATCAGGCATTGATGGAAAAATTCCTGAAAAAGTTCCCGGCTGATACAAATTATACAAAATTGGAAGAAGCGATCCTTCAGGAGAATAAAGAAGAAGCGCTTGTGGCAGCTCACACTCTGAAAGGAGTATGTGGGAATCTGTCAATGCAGAAGATGTTTGAGCTTATGACGGAGCAGGTGGGCCTGTTCCGTGCGGGTGAATGGCAGCAGGCAACGGATATGATGCCCGAGGTGCGGGCTGCATACCATAATATTATAGATGCAATCGAGGAAGGCTAGAGAAATCAGCCTTCTTTTTGGGTTGATGATGAACTGGGGACTTGGCTTGAAAAAATAGAATAGATAAGGTATTCTAAGGAAGTCTGAAAATACAGAGAGGAAAGGAACAAAAGATGGAGAGTTATAGTTATTTGCTGGATCTGGCAATTATTTTGCTGTGTACGAAATTTTTGGGGCTTTTGACGAGAAGAGTGCAGATGCCGCAGGTGGTTGGGGCTCTTTTAGCAGGTCTGATTCTCGGACCGGCAGGAGTTGGAATCCTACAGGAGACTTCGTTTATCAAATCTGTTGCGGAGATCGGGGTAATTGTCCTGATGTTCAGCGCCGGGATGGAAACCGATATCAAAGAATTGAAGGCAAGTGGCAAAGCTTCCTTTGTTATTGCGCTATGCGGTGTGTTGGTTCCATTGGCTGGTGGATTCGGAGTGGCCTGGTTCTTTAACCGTCCGGGTTTGATTGAATCTTCTGCGGAAGCAAGTATTTTTCTTCAGAATATATTTATCGGCGTCATTCTGACAGCAACATCTGTCAGCATTACAGTGGAGACGCTTAAGGAACTGGGCAAGCTGAAGACTCATTCCGGGAATGCGATTCTTGGAGCGGCCATTATCGACGATATTCTTGGAATTATCGCCTTGACTATCGTGACAAGTCTGGCAGATTCCAGTGTGAGTCTGGCGCTGGTTCTGATCAAGATTGTTGGATTTTTCGTTTTCGCGGGAATTGTGGGATTTATATTCTATAAGATCTACCGAAAATGGGTGGATGAGGCGAAGAAGGAACTGCACAGGCACACCATTGTGGCTTTTGTATTCTGCCTTTTGATGGCATATATAGCAGAGGAAGTCTTTGGAGTTGCAGATATCACAGGCGCTTTTATTGCCGGCCTGATCATTTCTAATGTACGCCGGGCTACGTATCTGGAGAGTAAATTTGACACCTTATCTTATCTGCTGCTCTCACCAGTGTTTTTTGCCAGTATTGGCCTGAAGGTTGTGCTTCCGGAGATGTCGGCGGCCATTATCGGTTTTGCAGTGGCGCTCTCTGTTGTCGCGGTGTTGACCAAGGTAATCGGCTGCGGACTTGGAGCGAAGATATGCGGTTACCAGAACTATCAGGTGAAACGGATTGGTGTGGGTATGATCTCCAGAGGTGAGGTTGCTCTGATCGTGGCCAGCAAAGGTGATTCCATGGGATTGATGAGCCCGGAATTTCTGGGACCGGTGATCATCGTGGTGGTGCTTACGACGATTATTACGCCGGTTCTGCTGAAGGTTGTATTTGCGCCGGGCACGGCTCCGGTTCCGGAACAGAATGTACCAGAGCACGAGCGTGTGACCAGCTACTACGAAAATGCAGCAGAGATCCGTGGTGAATATCAACGTAAGAAACTGGAAAAGAAATCGTAATATATGATATAGAAAGTGAGTGGTATGTATGATACAGATTAATCAGGAAGCCTGTATCGGTTGTGGAGCCTGTGTAAAGGACTGTCCGGGATCGGCGCTGAGCCTTACAGAAGGGAAGGCAGAAGTGAAAAGAGACTGTATTCACTGTGGCCATTGTGTGGCAATCTGTCCGGTGGCGGCTGTTTCGATTCCGGAATATGCAATGGATGAGGTGGAGACTTATGACAAGGAGTGTTTCACGGTCTGTCCGGAACATTTCCTGCATGCGGTGAAGTTCCGCAGAAGTATCCGTAATTATACGGATAAACCTATCGAAAAGGAGAAATTTCATCGGATTCTGGACGCTGGACGGTATACACCTACGGCAAAAAACCGCCAGGCATGCCGCTTTGTTGTGATTCAGGATCAGCTGGAGGAATTTAAGAAACTGGTGTGGCAAGAGATGCCGGAGATTCTGAAGGTTTTGAAGAAAAAAGCGCCGGAATATGCAGCAGCATTTACCTATTTTTATCGTAAATACCAGAAGAATCCTAAGGAGGATACCTTCTTCTTCAATGCCACCTCTTTTCTTGTGATTGCATCTGATAATCCGCTGGATGCCGGACTTGCGGCTGCCAATATTGAAAATATGGCCGTGGCGGAAGGTGCGGGAGCTCTGTACAGCGGGTATATGATTGCGGTAATCGAAGCCAGCCCGGTGCTGAAGGAATGGCTGGGTGTTCCGGATATCCCGGTAAGATGTTGTATGCTGATGGGATATCCGGCAGTACACTATAAGAGAACGGCGCCAAGGAAAGAGAGCCAGATAGATTGGAGATAGTTTCCTTATTGACAAAATAGACCGGGAAAGCTAAACTGCCATCAAACAGACATGAAAGGCAGGAAAGTAATTATGGCAAATATCTACAAAGGAGCGGTGGAACTGATTGGAAAGACTCCGCTTCTGGAAGTGGTAAATATCGAAAAGGAGCTGGGATTAAAAGCCCGTGTTCTGGTAAAATTGGAGTATCTGAATCCGGCAGGAAGTGTCAAGGACCGGACGGCCAGATCCATCATCGAAGATGCAGAAGCGAAGGGCCTGCTCAAGGAAGGTTCGGTTATCATTGAGCCAACGTCCGGGAACACAGGGATCGGCCTGTCATCCATTGCAGCCGCGAGAGGCTACCGCATGATCCTGACCATGCCGGAAACCATGAGTGTGGAACGGCGCAATATTCTTAGGGCTTATGGAGCGGAACTGGTGCTTACCGAGGGGGCGGCTGGTATGAATGGAGCCATCCGAAAAGCGGAAGAGCTGGCAGCAGAAATTCCTGACAGCCTGATTGCCGGCCAGTTTGTGAACCCGGCCAATCCAAAAGTCCACCGGGAGACTACCGGGCCGGAGATCTGGGAAGATACGGATGGTAATGTGGATGTATTTCTTGCAGGAGTGGGAACCGGCGGGACCATCACCGGCGTTGGAAAATATTTGAAATCCAAAAATCCGGATATTCGAATCGTAGCGTTGGAGCCGTCAGACTCTCCGGTGCTGTCCGGAGGTTCTGCGGGACCTCATAAGATTCAGGGGATTGGAGCTGGATTCGTTCCAGACGTTCTGAATACAGAAATATATGATGAGGTGTTCCGGGCTGGAAGCGAAGACGCCTTTGCCGCTGCGCGTTTGTTGGCGAGGCGGGAAGGTATCTTGGTGGGAATCTCTTCGGGAGCCGCTCTCCATGGGGCTATTGAACTGGCAAAGAGACCGGAAAACGAAGGGAAGACCATTGTGGCGCTTTTGCCGGACAGTGGGGATCGCTATTACTCCTCTCCAATATTCCAGAACGAGAAAGGATAAAAGCATTTAAAGGAATCCGGCCTCTATGGCGGCACTGGATATTCATTACAATTTAAAAATAAGTTATAAACAATTGGAATAAAAATGACAGTGAATTGAATTGAGATTAAATTGATGTCAGAATATAATTGACACACACCTCCTGAAGTTTTACAATTATAGTAATCAAAAGCGGAAAGGAGTGTTATGTATGTTAGGAAATGTTTATCAGGTTATTGTTTTTAGTGCCGCGCTACTCTTTTTCTGCTGGCTGCTGCTCGAGTATCTTCTCAACAGAAGGGGCAGTGAGCCGGAGGGCGGATTGTATCTGTCTTCTAAGACCGCTTTTGCATGTACGCATTTCTGGAAAGCCGTTTCGGACGCGAAGAATCTTCCGGAAGAAGCGCTTCGTGAAGAGACCGGAAGTTTTAAGATCTGTGACGGCAAAACGTGGGACGGAATGGGACAGATGCAAAGCAATAAGGAAAAAGAGTCAGGGATGATTCGGAGAAGAAAGTTTTACCGGCGTCAGATGTAAGGCCGGCCGGTAAGCACAATAGATTAGGAAGAAGTTGAGAACACCTGCCGCGAAGCGTTGCGGCAGGTGTTCTATAGTTATATAGAAGAAACAAAAAACAACACGGTCAGGATGCTGCAGTTACTCAGAGCTGTCCGGGGGGGAGTGTGAAAAGGTGAAAAACGTGTAAAATCAAGGGAATTTAAGAGAAAATCCCTTGACAACGAAAAAAAATCGTAATACACTAGTTGAGCGTGCATGAGAATGCATTATATTTTTGTGTGCGTATATTCATGTTAATGAATGGCAACTTATTATAATCGTAGGAGGTGAAAGAGAATGCCAACATTTAACCAGCTTGTAAAAAAAGGACGTCAGACATCTGTAAAGAAGTCTACCGCACCGGCTCTTCAGAAAGGTTACAATTCTCTGAGAAAGAGAAGTATCGATGCATCCGCTCCTCAGAAGAGAGGCGTATGTACTGCTGTTAAGACAGCTACACCGAAGAAGCCTAACTCAGCTCTTAGAAAGATCGCCAGAGTACGTCTTTCCAACGGTATCGAAGTAACAAGCTATATTCCGGGAGAAGGACACAACCTTCAGGAGCATAGCGTGGTTCTGATCCGTGGAGGAAGAGTAAAGGACCTTCCGGGTACCAGATATCATATCGTAAGAGGAACCCTGGATACAGCAGGAGTTGCTAAGAGAAGACAGGCACGTTCCAAATACGGAGCTAAGAGACCAAAAGACGCAAAGAAATAGGAATGAAGGCTGCATAGCAGTTTGGATTTTCAAAAAGTAATACTGTAGTCACAAACAGAACTATGATTATGTAAGTTGCAGGTATATAGATGTATGCCCAGCACTACACAGTATCATTAGAACGACACATGTGAGTACCGATGAATTAATCAGTGCGAGGACGCACAATCATGTTTAAGGAGGGAAGAACCGTGCCACGTAAAGGACATACTCAGAAAAGAGACGTATTAGCGGATCCGTTATACAACAACAAAGTGGTTACCAAGCTTATCAACAACATCATGCTTGACGGTAAGAAGGGTATCGCGCAGAAGATCGTATACGGCGCATTTGACAGAGTTGCAGCAAAATCCGATAAGCCGGCAATCGAAGTATTTGAAGAGGCTATGAACAACATCATGCCAGTACTGGAGGTTAAGGCAAGACGTATCGGTGGTGCAACATACCAGGTGCCGATCGAGGTAAGAGCTGACAGAAGACAGGCTCTGGCACTTCGCTGGCTGACATTGTATTCTCGTAAAAGAGGAGAGAAAACAATGGAAGAAAGATTGGCAAATGAGATTCTGGATGCAGCGAACAATACAGGCGCATCCGTGAAGAAGAAAGAAGATATGCACAAGATGGCTGAAGCAAATAAAGCATTTGCTCACTACAGATTCTAGGAGGCAACAATGGCTGGAAGAGAATATCCATTAGAGAGAACAAGAAATATCGGTATTATGGCCCACATTGATGCCGGTAAGACTACGCTGACAGAGCGTATTCTTTACTATACTGGTGTGAACTATAAGATCGGTGATACTCATGAAGGTACAGCTACCATGGACTGGATGGAGCAGGAGCAGGAAAGAGGTATTACCATCACTTCTGCAGCTACAACATGTCACTGGACGTTGGAAGAGTTTGCTAAGCCGAAGGCCGGCGCTCTTGAGCATCGTATTAACATCATTGACACACCGGGACACGTAGACTTTACCGTAGAGGTTGAGCGTTCCTTACGTGTACTGGATGGAGCAGTTGGTGTATTTTGTGCTAAGGGTGGTGTTGAGCCGCAGTCAGAAAACGTATGGCGTCAGGCTGATACCTATAACGTACCGAGAATGGCATTTATCAACAAGATGGACATTCTGGGTGCAGACTTCTATAATGCCGTTGAGCAGATCAAGACAAGACTTGGAAAGAACGCCATCTGTCTGCAGCTGCCGATCGGTAAAGAAGATGATTTTAAGGGAATTATCGATTTGATGGAAATGAAAGCCTATATCTACAATGATGACAAGGGTGATGATATCTCCATCTTAGATATTCCGGAAGATATGCAGGATGATGCAGAACTGTATCGTTCCGAACTGGTAGAGAAGATCTGTGATCTGGATGATGATCTCATGATGGAATACCTGGAAGGAAATGAGCCTTCTGTAGAAGATATGAAAAGAGTGCTCAGAACAGCTACCTGCGAGTGTAAAGCAATTCCGGTATGTTGTGGTTCTGCTTACAGAAATAAGGGCGTTCAGAAACTTCTGGATGCAATCCTTGAATATATGCCGGCTCCGACAGACATCCCGCCGATCGAAGGTGTGGACGCTGACGGCAATGAGATCGTAAGACACTCTTCGGATGAAGAGCCGTTCTCCGCTCTGGCATTCAAGATCATGACAGACCCGTTCGTTGGTAAGCTTGCTTACTTCCGTGTTTACTCCGGTACCATGAACTCCGGTTCCTACGTACTGAACGCGACCAAGGGTAAGAAAGAGCGTGTGGGACGTATCCTGCAGATGCATGCAAATAAGAGAGAAGAACTTGCAAAGGTTTACTCCGGAGATATCGCAGCGGCAATCGGATTCAAGTTCACAACAACAGGTGATACCATCTGTGATGAACAGCATCCAGTAATTCTGGAGTCCATGGAATTCCCAGAGCCGGTTATCGAGCTGGCAATCGAGCCGAAGACGAAGGCTTCTCAGGGCAAACTTGGTGAATCTCTTGCAAAACTTGCAGAAGAAGACCCGACTTTCCGCGCGCATACCGATCAGGAGACTGGTCAGACCATCATCGCCGGAATGGGCGAGCTTCATCTGGAGATTATCGTTGACCGTTTGCTTCGTGAATTCAAGGTTGAGGCAAACGTAGGCGCTCCACAGGTTGCTTACAAAGAAGCATTTACCAAAGCGGTGGATGTGGACAGTAAATATGCAAAACAGTCTGGTGGACGTGGACAGTACGGACACTGTAAAGTTAAATTTGAGCCTATGGACGTCAATGGCGAAGAAACATTTAAGTTCGAATCTACCGTAGTCGGAGGAGCAATCCCGAAAGAATATATCCCGGCGGTAGGCGAAGGTATCGAAGAGGCTATGAAGGCTGGTATCCTGGGAGGATTCCCGGTAGTTGGTCTGAAAGCTAACGTATACGATGGTTCTTACCATGAAGTAGACTCCAGTGAGATGGCATTCCACATCGCAGGATCTCTTGCGTTCAAGGATGCTATGAAGAAGGCGGCTCCGGTACTTCTTGAGCCTATCATGAAGGTAGAAGTAACCATGCCGGAAGAGTACATGGGAGATGTTATCGGTGATATCAACTCTCGTCGTGGTCGTATCGAAGGTATGGATGACCTGGGCGGCGGCAAGATCGTACGCGGATACGTTCCGTTGTCCGAGATGTTCGGATACTCTACAGATCTTCGTTCCAGAACACAGGGACGTGGTAACTACTCAATGTTCTTCGAGAAATATGAGCCGGTTCCGAAATCTGTACAGGAAAAAGTATTATCTGGCAAAAATGCTTAATTAAATCCGAAAAAGGCTTGAAAAACGGTATGAATTGAAATATAATCAATCTTAGCCGAGTAAAAACGCAAATTATTAAAAATGCCTTGCAGGCGCTATAATAAGGAGGATATTCAAAATGGCAAAAGCTAAATTTGAAAGAACAAAACCGCATTGTAATATTGGTACCATCGGCCACGTTGACCATGGTAAAACAACTCTTACAGCTGCTATTACAAAGACTCTTGCTGAGAGAGTAGCTGGAAACGCAGCCGTTGACTTCGAGAATATCGATAAAGCTCCGGAAGAGAGAGAGCGTGGTATCACAATTTCTACTGCTCACGTTGAGTACGAGACAGAGAAGCGTCACTATGCACACGTTGACTGCCCAGGACATGCTGACTATGTTAAGAACATGATCACTGGTGCTGCTCAGATGGACGGCGCTATCCTTGTAGTAGCTGCTACTGACGGTGTTATGGCTCAGACAAGAGAGCACATCCTGCTTTCTCGTCAGGTAGGTGTACCTTACATCGTAGTATTCATGAACAAATGTGATATGGTTGATGACGAAGAACTTCTTGAACTGGTTGAGATGGAAATCCGTGAACTTCTGGATGAGTATGAGTTCCCGGGAGATGACACTCCGATCATCCAGGGATCTGCTCTGAAAGCTCTGGAAGATCCGAGCGGAGAGTGGGGAGACAAGATCATGGAACTGATGGATGCAGTTGACAGCTACATTCCGGATCCGCAGCGTGCAACAGATCAGCCGTTCCTGATGCCTGTAGAGGACGTATTCTCTATTACAGGACGTGGAACAGTTGCTACTGGTAGAGTAGAGCGTGGTGTTCTTCATGTATCTGATGAAGTTGAGATCGTTGGTATTCACGAAGAGACCAGAAAGACTGTTGTAACAGGTGTTGAGATGTTCCGTAAGCTTCTGGATGAGGCTCAGGCTGGTGATAACATCGGTGCTCTGCTTCGTGGTATCCAGAGAACAGAGATTGAAAGAGGTCAGGTTCTTGTTAAACCAGGTTCTGTAACCTGCCACAAGAAATTTACCGCTCAGGTTTACGTTCTGACCAAAGACGAAGGTGGACGTCATACTCCGTTCTTCAACAACTATCGTCCTCAGTTCTACTTCAGAACAACAGACGTTACAGGTGTCTGCAACCTGCCGGAAGGCGTAGAGATGTGCATGCCTGGAGATAACGTAGAGATGACAATCGAGCTGATCCACCCGGTAGCTATGGAGCAGGGTCTTCGTTTCGCTATCCGTGAAGGCGGACGTACTGTAGGATCAGGCCGTGTTGCTACAATCATCGAGTAATCGTTGGACGCAGCAGATTTCTGACTATAGAGAATTCTGATGTTAAAACCGCAATCCCTTGAAAAGTCAGGGATTGCGGTTTTTTTCTATCATGGAAAGGAGAGGTATACAGATGAAGAAATTGCCGGTAAAACAGGCAGTATTATTGATTGCGGGATGTCTTTGCTGCAGTATTGCGACCAACTGGATTCTGATTCCAAACGGTCTGGCAACGCCGGGAATTACGGGAATTGCTCTGACACTGGAATCTTTTACAGGTATTAATTATTCCTTGATTTATTATGCAATTACGCTATTGATTCTGACGCTTACCTGGTTTACATTGGGGAAAAAGGATGTGTCCAATATTATTATTTTGTCACTCTTATATCCGACGGTATTATCGGTGTTAAGCTATGTGGATGTGGAGATTGTGTTTCAGGACCGGCTGGTTGCGCTTCTGGCATTTGGCGCGTTATATGGAATTGGTATTGGAATTCCTTACCGGCTGGGCTATTCTTATGGGGGAGATGACACACTTGCTAAAATTCTGAAAAAAAGTGTGTGGAAATCCGTTGAACTGAAAAAAATATATTATTTTGAGGAAGTGCTGATTATTCTTTTTATGGCGACACGCTTTAATCTGGACACACTGGCATATGCGTTTATCGGGCAGTTGATTTATGTGAATTGTATGAACTATGTGGTGTTTAATCTGGGACCTAAGTTATATGATGTACATATTATCGGTAATAGCCGTATGGAAGAAATTGAGACATTTATTATTGAAAAAATTCATAAAAGTGTAACGATTTACCAGGATGCAATGGGTGGATATTCCCGAGAATCGAAAGTTCAGATGAGTTGTGTCTGTAGTTCGCGGGATTATGTACAGCTGCGCGAATTTATCCGACAGGGGAAATATGGGTGCTTCATTAAAGTTCTGCCTTTAATCCATGTCTTTGGGCAGAATCGAGATTTTCATAAATTAGATGATGAAAATATCGAATAGAGCGAGAACCGTCTGCGTGGCAGTAAGATTGGAGGAAGGTAACATGGGAAAAAATCCAGAGATTATCGTGATTGGCGCGGCTATCATAGATGTACTGGCATGTCGGGTTGGCCCGGAAGTGTTTCATAATGGCTCCTATCCGGCGGACAGCATTTGTATGACCACAGGAGGGGATGCGCTGAATGAAGCAATCCTGCTATCTAAAATGGGAAAGAAAGTATACCTGGAAACTGTGATTGGTGAAGATGAAGCAGGTATGCTGGTTGTACATAGGTGTGAAAAAAACGGGATTTCCCTTGAGAAGCGCCAGATCCGGCCGGGGATGTTTACATCAGTGAATGTTGTTTTAGTGCAGAAAAATGGAGAGCGAAGTTTTTTGACTGATCCGCAAGGGGCGCAGCGGAAACTTCGATTGGATAATATCCGGATGCCGTTTCCCGAGACGGCTAAAATCCTGTGTTTTGCCAGTATTTTCGTATTTCCTGAAATTGGTCCAGATGATCTGAAAATCATATTTTCTCAAGCCAAATCTCAGGGAATGACGGTCTGCGCTGATATGACTAAGCCGAAGAAGGGCGAGTCAGTTGCGGATTTTGCGGAAGTGCTTCCGTATATCGATTATCTCATTCCCAATGAAGAAGAGGCCTGTATGTTTACAAAGCAGGAGACGGCAGAAAAAGCGGCTCTGAAGCTTCTTTGCGCTGGGGTAAGACATGTGGTCATCAAGTGCGGGGACAGAGGGTGTCTGGTAATGGATGAGACGGGCGTCTGCCAGGTGCCGGCAGTGGAATCTGTAGATTGCGTGGATACTACAGGAGCAGGGGACAGCTTTGTAGCTGGATTTCTTTATGCGCTGTCGGAAGGGAAGAATCTGCGGGAATGTGCAGAATACGGGAATGCATGCGGGGCAAAAGCCGTAACGGTGACAGGAGCAACGGAGTGGCTGGCATCGAATGGGCAGCCTGATCTATGGCTGTGAAAAGGTTTTTTTGTAGCTGTTATGTTAGAATGATGAAGAATGTGATTTATGAGTTTGTTGGAAAGAGGAGGGTTTGTTTTATGGTCAGTAAAGACGTGATACAAGTGGAAGACCGGGTGCCGGTTCGGATGTTGGTCCCGCTCAGTATTCAGCATATGTTTGCCATGTTTGGAGCCTCAGTTCTGGTACCGTTTGTTTTCGGTATCAATCCTGCCATTGTTTTATTTATGAATGGTGTGGGTACATTGTTGTTTATAACGGTTACAAAAGGGAAAGCGCCCGCATATCTGGGTTCCAGTTTTGCCTTTCTGGCGCCGGCGGGGATCATTATCAGCAAGATGGGTTATGAATACGCTCTGGGCGGATTTGTTGCGGTAGGTTTCTGCGGCTGTATTTTGTCCTTCATTATTTACAAATGTGGAACAGACTGGATTAATGTTGTTCTGCCTCCGGCGGCTATGGGGCCTGTAGTTGCCCTGATCGGGCTGGAACTGTCTGGATCGGCGGCCAGTACAGCGGGACTCTTGGATGAGAAGATTGACGGAAGGAATGTGATTGTTTTTGCAGTTACTCTGGGAGTGGCCGTATTTGGCAGTATCCTGTTCCGGGGATTTCTTGCGGTAATTCCGATTCTGATTGCGGTGATTGCCGGTTATGCGGCTGCATTTGCCTGCGGAATTCTGAACTTTGCGGAAGTGGCTAAAGCAGCCTGGTTTTCCCTTCCAAATTTCCAGATGGCAAAATTCGATGTAAGCGCTATCCTGATGATCCTGCCGGTGTTGCTGGTGATCACCTCAGAACACATTGGGCATCAGGTGGTGACCAGTAAAATTGTGGGAAGAGATCTTCTGAAAGATCCGGGATTGCACCGGTCTTTATTCGGCGATAATTTCTCCACCATGGTATCGGGCCTTATCGGATCCGTACCCACCACCACTTACGGAGAAAATATCGGAGTCATGGCCGTGACACGGGTTTACAGTGTGCGGGTGATCGCAGGAGCAGCAGTACTGTCGATCATCTGCTCCTTCGTCGGAAAGCTGTCCACCCTGATCCAGACGATTCCAGGACCAGTGATCGGAGGAATCTCTTTCTTACTGTACGGAATGATCGGAGCGTCCGGCATTCGCATTCTGGTAGATTCTCAGGTGGACTATGGCAGATCCCGGAATCTGACGCTGACTTCTGTGGTATTCGTTACCGGGTTGTCTGGCATTGCGGTAAGCTTTGGAGATATACAACTGACCGGAATGGTGCTGGCCTGCGTGACAGCTATGATATTGAGCCTGGCTTTTTACATATTGGACCGATTGAAATTGACGAATGATCTGGAAGAAAGCGAGCAATAGAAAAAGAAATACTTCTCCCGAAAACATATAATATCTGAAAATTGGAGATTTCTTTTGTTGGAATTTGCAGCTGTTTGGTTTAAAATAAGAGTCAGATGAAAGCTGAATAGAACGGATAAGGAGGAATTATATGTTAGAGGCGTTGAAAAAAGAAGTATACGAAGCAAATATGCTTCTTCCCAAGTATGGTCTGGTCACTTTTACATGGGGAAATGTAAGTGGGATTGACAGGGAGAAAGGGCTCTTTGTTATTAAACCCAGCGGAGTGGAATATGATAAACTCACACCAGAGGATATGGTGGTGGTTGATCTGGACGGCAATAAGGTAGAAGGCAGATATAATCCGTCTTCGGATACGGCGACTCATGCAGTGCTGTATAATCGATTTCCTGATATAGGGGGAGTGGTTCATACACATTCATCCTGGGCAACCAGTTGGGCGCAGGCAGGAAGAGACATTCCCTGTTATGGAACAACACATGCCGATTATCTGTATGGAGAGGTCCCTTGTGTGAGGAATCTGACAAAAGAAGAGATTGAGGAAGCCTATGAGAAGAATACGGGTATTCTGATCGCAGATGAATTTGAGGCCAGAAAGAAAGATTATGTGGCTACGCCTGCAGTGCTGTGTAAAAACCATGGTCCGTTTACATGGGGGAAAAACGCGCATGAAGCGGTACATAATGCAGTGGTGCTGGAAGAGGTGGCCAAGATGGCGGCCCGCTGCGAGGCCATTAATCCACAGAACCAGCCTGCGCCTCAGGAACTTCAGGACAAGCATTATTATCGTAAGCACGGCGCGAATGCATATTATGGACAGAAGTAGCAGATCGGGCATTGTGGAAGCGGGAGGGAAATCGCATGGATGATAGAATAAATCAGATCAGAAAAATGATTGAAGAAGGAAAGGCGGCAGCCGGTATTGAACTTGGTTCTACCCGGATCAAAACTGTCCTGATCGATGAAAACCATGTTCCGGTAGCATCCGGAAGTTATGACTGGGAGAACCGTTTTGAAAATCACATCTGGACCTATTCGCTGGAGGATATCTGGACGGGACTGAAGAACAGCTATGCAGATATGGTACGGGATGTAAAAGAAAAATATGAAATCGGGATTACCAGACTGGCGGCAATTGGATTTAGTGCCATGATGCACGGGTATCTGGCATTTGATAAAGAAGACCGGCTGCTGGTTCCGTTCCGCACCTGGAGGAATACGATTACCGGGCAGGCGGCGGACGAACTGACACAGTTGTTTCAATATAATATTCCGCAGAGATGGAGTATTGCGTTTTTGTATCAGTCTATCCTGAATGAAGAGGATCATGTAAAAGATATCGCTTATTTTACAACATTGTCCGGCTATATTCATTGGAGACTGACGGGAAAGAAGGTGCTTGGCATCGGAGATGCCTCCGGTATGTTCCCGATCGATGTTAAAAAGAAGGATTTTGATGATAGTATGATCGAACAGTTCGACCGGCTGGTAGAAACGAAGGGGTATCCCTGGAAGCTGCGGGAGATCATGCCTCAGGTTCTGACTGCAGGGGATGAGGCCGGAGTGCTCACGGAAGAAGGAGTTCGCCTGCTGGACGCTTCCGGGGAACTGGAAGCAGGGATTCCAGTCTGCCCGCCTGAAGGAGACGCAGGTACTGGAATGGTTGCGACAAACAGCGTTGCGAAGCGTACCGGCAACGTGTCTGCGGGAACTTCTGTGTTTGCAATGATTGTTCTGGAGAAAGAACTGGAAAAATTGCATACAGAGATTGATATGGTAACAACGCCGAGCGGAAGTCTGGTTGCGATGGCGCATGCGAACAACTGTACCTCTGATTTAAATGCATGGGTATCCTTGTTCCGGGAATATTCCGAGATGATGGGGCTGAAAGTTGATGCAAATGATGTCTACGGGGCGCTTTATAACAAGGCGTTGGAAGGAGATGCGGATTGCGGAGGACTTCTGTCTTATGGATATTATTCCGGAGAAAATATTATTCCGATCGATGAAGGACGTCCGATTTTCATACGGACTCCAGAGAGCCGGTTTAATCTGGCGAATTTCATGCGCACGAATCTGTATGCATCTCTCGGGGCGCTGAAGATCGGTATGGACATTCTTGTGAAGGATGAAAAGATCCGTATCGATAAGATATATGGACACGGAGGATTGTTTAAGACTCCGGTGGTAGGCCAGAGAATCATGGCTGCGGCGATGCAGGCGCCCGTCTCGGTTATGGAGACGGCAGGAGAAGGAGGAGCATGGGGAATTGCTCTGCTGGCTGCCTATATGGTCCATAAAAAGGAAGGAGAATCTCTGGAAACGTATCTGGCAGATCGCGTGTTTAACCAGAATTCCGGAAAAGAACTGAAGCCGGATCCAAAAGACATGGAAGGTTTTGAAGTCTTTATCGAAAGATTTAAAGAAGGACTGGCTATTGAACAGTCTGCTATCAGTCATATCTGATGAAAAATCCCTGGTGCGGAAATTTTTCGCGGCAGGGATTTTTTGCAACAACGACGAGCCGAAGACGGGGCTTGTCTGAGATATTAACGGCCATTTACAATCCCGGAATGTGCTGTTTGGAACTTTTGGCGATTGGTTTAAGACTGTGGCCCCCTACTTTTTTTTATCCTCGGGCATCTGGATAGTGCGCAGAATATTTTGCAAAACGTCCGTGACAGAATCCGTTACGCCAGTCGTATAAAAGGAGATGCCGGGAGCAGAATTTGCCATGGCATAACTGGTTCCGGCAAGCTGCAGCATCTCGATATCGTTATATTGATCCCCAAAGGCAACGCACTCATGAGGGGCGATCTTCAGATGATCGAATAGGGACTGAAGAGCGGTTCCTTTATTGGCGCCAGGGGCGATGAAGTCTACCCAGATATTGCCGGATGTTACGGCTTTGATCTCCTGGGAAAACTGTTCCTGAAAATAAGAAAAACAGTTTTTTGTGCCATGAAAATCGCAGACAGAAATTTTTAGAAAGGGCTCTGGAATTCTGGACAGATCAGGAACGACTTCCATATCGTTGCCGACAACATGGATCATATGGTCGATAAAATGGCGGCTGGAAGAATCTGTATAGCATACACGTTCGCCGGATACGAGGCAATGGCAGCCGCCGAACTGGTGGATTGCTTCAATAATGCGAAGCCCGAGATCCCGGTCGATGGTTCCTTTTGAAAGTGTTTGCCCATTCATGATACAAAGGGATCCGTTCTCTGCGATATAGGCGATTTCGTCCTGTACAGGATGAAATAGACGGCGTAGATTAACGTATTGTCTGCCGCTGGCAGCCACGAAAAGTATGCCGTATTCTCTTAAATTACGGATCAGATTGAAGATCTGAGGATCAAGCGTTTGCGCCCCGTTCTGCAGCAGGGTGCCGTCAAGGTCGCTTGCGATTAATTTTATCATAGTTATCACTCCGGTTTGAAATCTTAGATTCATATGGTGCAGTTGCTGTTTTTCTATTATAATATAAGGACAATAACTTGAAAAGACAGGAGATGAATGAAATGGAGACGTATTATCTAGCTGTGGATATCGGGGCGTCCAGCGGCAGGCTGATGCTGGCCTGGCGTCAAGATTCCAAGATACATCTGGAAGAAGTACACCGATTTCCAAATGGAATGTTTCGAAAAGGGGGCTGTTTATGCTGGGATCTGGATGCGGTGTTTTCTGAGATCAAGGCTGGACTGAGGAAATGTCTGGAGAAAGGGAAGGTTCCCAGTTATATGGGAATTGATACCTGGGGGGTTGATTTTGTATTGCTGGATAACGATGGGGCTCCGTTGGGAGATTATGTTGGTTATCGGGATCCCAGAACCAAAGGAATGGACGCGGTAGTGGAGCGTGCAGTTTCAAGAGAAGAACTGTACCGGCGCACGGGTATCCAGAAGCAGGATTTTAATTCGATCTATCAGCTTGCGGCGATCCGTGAGAATCAGCCGGAGATCCTGCAAAAGGCGGCACATTTTCTGATGATACCCGAATATCTGAATTACCGGCTGACCGGGGTCATGAAGAACGAATATACCAATGCCACGACCACGCAGCTGGTCAATGCACAGACAAAAGACTGGGATCGTGAACTTATGGAACGGCTGGGCCTGCCGGCGGAAATTTTTGGCCCGTTGTCCATGCCGGGGGAGACGGTAGGGGTTTTTTGTGAGGAAGTTGTAAATGAAGTGGGATATTCCTGTACTGTCCTGCTTCCGGCCACCCATGATACGGGATCGGCTGTGCTGGCCGTACCGGTGGAAGACAAAGCTTTGTACATTAGTTCGGGGACCTGGTCATTGATAGGAACAGAGATTCCTGAAGCAGACTGCAGAAGGATCTGTATGGAACGCAATCTTACGAATGAAGGCGGTTATGAATATCGTTTCCGTTTCCTGAAGAACATCATGGGTTTGTGGATGATCCAGTCCGTCAGAAAAGAGATTGCGCAGGAATTATCGTTTGGACAGATCTGCGATATGGCCGCTCAGGAAAACATCACTTCGATAGTGGACTGTAACGATGAGATGTTTTTGATGCCGGAGAGCATGACGGAAGCAGTTCGCGGGTACTGCCGCAGTACCGGGCAGCAGGTGCCGGAGGGGATTGCCCAGATCGCCGCGGTGATATATCATAGTCTTGCGGTTTGTTATCAGAAAGCGACAAAAGAGATTGAAGAGCTTACAGGAAGGACTTACCAGGAGATTCACGTGATTGGCGGTGGAGCAAACGCTTCGTACTTGAATGAACTCACGGCTGTCTGTACAGGGAAAACGGTAATCGCGGGACCTGGTGAAGCTACGGCCATAGGGAATTTGATGGTGCAGATGATCCACGGCGGAGAATTCGCGAATCTGAAGGAGGCAAGGAAAGCGGTTGCAGTATCGTTTCCGACGAAAAAATACGACAAAAACAAATAAAAACAACATAAACAGAATATATATTGTATTGTGTTCCGCTAAAACAGATGGTAAAATAATATAAAACCAATAAAAACAAACAAAAACAAAAAAGGAGAGCGGAATATGAAAACAGAGATGGATATCAAAAAAGAAATGTGTGAAATCGGGAAGCGTGTATACGACCGGGGTATGGTAGCTGCGAATGACGGGAATTTTTCTGTAAAGCTGAACGAGCGGGAATATCTTTGTACCCCTACTGGAGTCAGTAAAGGATTTATGACGCCGGAATTCATATGTAAGGTGGACGAAAAAGGGAATGTGCTGGAAGCTAATGAAGGTTTTCGGCCGTCTTCTGAGATTAAGATGCATCTGAGAGTTTACGAAGAACGTCCGGATGTGCGCGCGGTGGTACATGCTCATCCCATGTATGCTACCAGTTTCGCAATCGCAGGTATGGGGCTGACAGCGAAGATCATGCCGGAAGCAGTGATCTCGCTGGGAGAGGTTCCGCTGACGCCATATGGAACGCCGAGTACCATGGAAATTCCGGATGCCATTTCGCCGTTTCTTCAAGATTATGATGCGGTACTGTTAGCAAATCACGGAGCCTTGTCCTATGCAGGTACTTTGCTGGATGCATATCATAAGATGGAGTCTGTGGAATTCTACGCACGGCTTTTGTATCAGGCCAGAATGCTGGGAGGAGCAAAAGAATTTTCAGACCAGCAGGTAGAGAGACTCTACGAGATCCGCAGACAGTTTGGTCTCCCGGGAAGACACCCGGCGAATAAGAGATAAGAGAGGAAGCGGCAGCAATGCTTGTGGTGGAAAGACGTGAAAAGATCCGAACAGAGTTAAAGGAGAAGAAGAAAGTTATCGTCAGTGAGCTTGCGGGAAAATATAACGTAACGGAAGAAACGATCCGCAGGGATCTGGATAAGCTTGTAAAGGAAGGGATCGCGCTGAAGAGCTATGGAGGGGCTGTCCTGAAGGAAAGAGAGCAGCTGGAAGTTCCCTTTGCGATTCGAAAAAAAGAGAACAGGACTGAAAAGCAACTGATCGCAGATCAGCTTGAGACGGTGATCCGCAACGGAATGAGTCTGATGATGGATTCCAGTTCTTCTTGTGGGTTTGCGGCTCGCAGGCTTCAGGAGAAAAGGGAGCTGACGATCATTACGAATTCAATCGAGATCGTAATGGAAGGAATGAAGCACAAAAACTGGCATTTGATATCCACCGGCGGAGAGATTCGGGAAGGCTCTTATGCTATGGCCGGGGAACTGGTGAATGCCATGCTCCGTAATTATTTTGTCGACTGTGCGGTCATCTCCTGCCAGGCGCTTGACATGGATTGTGGGATCATGGATGCAGATGAAGGGCATGCGCAGAATAAACGGACTATGTTGGAACGGGCCGGATGGCGGATTTTACTGGCGGACCATACAAAGTTTGGACAGAAGTCATTCCGGAAGGTAGCGGATTTCAGAGATATTGATCTGATCATAACGGATCTTAGACCGCAAGAAGAGTGGATTCGTTTTTTTGAACAATGTGAAGTGGAATGCATGTATTCTGAGGGGGAGACCGGCGTGGAACCGGTATGACAGAACGGAATATAACATACAGAAATGGAGTACAGAATCATGAAAAGAAAGATAGCAGCAATTACAATTATGTCAGCAGTTATGCTGGCGATGACAGGATGTGCAGGAGGAGCCGTTTCCAATGAGTATATTAAGATTACTAAGTATAAAGGCGTGGAAGTGGACGCGGTAGAAGGAATCCCTGAGATTACGGATGAGTCTGTAGACAACAATATCCAGAAAGTCCTGGAAGGTTTTTCGGATACGAAGGATGTGACGGACCGGCCGGCCCAGGAAGGGGACATTGCTGTTCTGGACTATACGGCTGAAGCAGATGGACAGGAAATAGAAAACGGCAGCATGACGGGATATGAACTGGAGCTGGGATCTAATACATTTTTCGAGGAATTTGAAACTGCTGTTATCGGTCATGAGACGGGGGATACCTTTGAACTGGAGCATGAATTTGCGGAGGAGTATACCAATAAAGATTACGCAGGAAAAGATGTGACATTTACCATCACACTGACAGGGCTGAAAGTAAAAGAACTTCCGGAGCTTACAGACGAGTTTGTCCAGACCATATCCCAGAAATCAGAGACGGTAGAAGAGTACAGAGAAGAGGTAAAGGAACTGCTGGAGTCGAATAATGAAGCGTATATCGTGTCGGAGCTGCAGGATAATGCCTGGTCTGTGGTTATGGAAAATACCGAAGTGCTGGAATATCCGGAAGACAGATTGAAGGAAGAAAAAGAAGATATCTACAACCATTACCAGGCCGGCGCAGATATGTATCAGATGGAGTTTGCGGATTTCCTTGGACAGATGGATATGACGGAAGAGAAGTTTGAAGAGTATGCAGATACTGCCGCCAAATCGAATCTCAAAGAAGATCTTGTCGCTGAATTGATCGCGGAGCGGGAAGGTATTGAAATGACAGACGAAGAGTACGCAAAAGCCAAAGAGGAGCTTGCGGACGAGATGAGTTACGGAAGTGTGGAGGAGATGGAAGAAGAAGTAGACGAGCATAATATAAAGAGCTATATTCTGCGTGATCAGGTAAAAGAATGGGTAGCCCAGAACTGTATCCAGGTCGAAGACGACTAGAGAATGGTGCGATTTTACCAGTAATAGAGCAGAATTAAAAAAGTCATTCAACAAATATCACGAAGGCAGAAATGGCTTGATAAAAAACTAACAATAAAAACGGTTTTTGAGAAAAAAGATTGGTGCTTTTGAATATTTACCTTTTTCATGTTAAATGATATTATACATCCAGAAACAAGATAAATAAAATTTTAACAAACTATGAGGTGGTAAGTATGATGACATTATTAGCAGCAATCGGAGCAATCGTTATTTTAGCAGCAGGAATCTTCATGATCTTGAATGACATTTTAAATATTGCAGAAGCCCTGACATCAGGAATGGATGTAAGCGTAATGGAGAACAGAAGAAACAACGAAAAAGTACAGCTGAGAAATGCATACGCTGTAAGATAATAATCGCTCTTGGGTTTGTAAAATATATAATAGTAAATAAAAAGAACTCTGCATCTGCAGGGTTCTTTTTGCGTACCGGTAAGCTTAGCATGACAAAAAGGGACAGGGTAAATGATAAAAAGGGACGTATATTTTTGTAAAAATACTACGTCCCAAACTGTGGATTACAAAAGTCTTAAAATAAGAAAAATGTAATTGCTATATTTGTGCAATGATTATATAATTATAGAAAAGATATCGTGTTATATTATGCAATTTGAAAGGAGGACGTGATGGTTATTGGTAACAACTACCGGCTTGGTATTTATGAGAAAGCTATGCCGGTGGAACTTAGCTGGAAGGAACGTCTGATTGCCGCAAAAGAGGCGGGATTCGATTATCTTGAGATGAGTATTGATGAGACAGACGCGAGAATGTCAAGGCTGGACTGGAGCGATGATGAGATATCCGAACTTCTGATGGTGCAAAAGGAAGTGGGGCTGCCTATTGAAACTATCTGTTTCAGCGCCCAGAGAAAATATCCGCTTGGCAGCCTGAAGTGGGAGAAGGAAGCAAAAGAACTTTTGCGAAAAGGTGTTCTGTTTGCCAGAAAGATGGGCATACGCATTATCCAGACACAGGGGTATGACTGTTACTATGAAGAAACAAGCGATGAAACGACCCGGGAAAGATTCTACCGGAATCTGGAGGAAGGGACTTATTTTGCTGCGGCGCACGGAGTTATGCTGGCCATGGAGACCATGGAAAATGATTTTATGAACACGGTGGAAAAAGCCATGTATAGTGTGAATCGGATTCGGTCGCCTTACCTGCAGGTTTATCCGGATATTGGTAATATTTCAAACGCGACAAAGGATGTGACTGGTGATATTAAAACAGGCGTAGGTCATATTGCGGCAGCGCACTTAAAAGAGACTGTTCCGGGGAAATTCAGAGAGATTCCTTATGGAACCGGACAAGTGGATTTTCCGGCAGCGATTGCTCAACTGTACAGACAGGGTGTGCGCAGATATGTGGCTGAGTTCTGGCACTGCGGTGAAGAAAACTGGAAAGAAATTGTGGCAGGCAACCGCCGTTTCCTGGATGAACAGTTCAGAAAAGCGGACGAACTGCTTTTGTAAATGGGACTGAAAACAGCAGGAAGAAAGGAGTTTGGGTTACGAATATGGGAAAGTATGTAATAGGTCTTGATAATGGCGGGACTTCTACAAAAGCAGCCATTTTTGATCTGCAAGGAAAGGAGATCGCGACTGCCGGAAAACAGACAAAAGTGATTACTCCAAAATCAGGCTACACCGAACGTGATATGGAGGAGTTATGGCTTGCGAATTGTGACTGTATCAAACGGGCAATTGAAAAAGCCGGCATTGATGCGGGCGATGTTCTTGGCATCGCGGTATGCGGACACGGGAAAGGCCTTTATCCATGGGGAAAAGATGGGAAACCGGCGTATAACGGCATTATTTCAACTGACAGCCGCGCATGGAAATATCCGGAGAAATGGTACGGAAACGGCGTCTATGAAGCGGTACACGATCAACTTTGCCAGGAATTTATGGCATGTCAGCAGGTGTCGCTTCTTGCGTGGTTTAAGGATCATCATAGAGATGTTTACGACAATATACAGTATGCGTTTTCTGTAAAGGATTATGTGCGGTTCCGTCTGACTGGGGAGGCATACAGCGAAGCGACAGATATATCAGGCTCCGGACTGATGGATGTGAAAAATGCAAGGTTTGATAAAGAAATTTTGGAAAAACTCGGAATTGGAGAAGCTTATGACATGCTTCCGCCGATCCGCTATTCCTATGATCTGTGCGGCACGATTTCCAAAGAGGCGTCCGAACTGACCGGACTCCCAGAGGGTACGGCGGTGGCTGGAGGTATGTTCGATATTGACGCCTGCGCAGTTGCGGTGGATGTAACGTCGCCGGAACGAATGTGTACAATTGCCGGAACCTGGAGCATTAATGAATACATATCAAAACAACCGGTTATGGACGGCAGTATCGCGATGAACTCATTGTTTGCGATGCCGGGATATTATCTGGTTGAAGAATGCAGTGCAACCTCTTCGGGAAATCTGGAGTGGTTCCTGGAAAACTGCATGGATAACGAGAAAATTCCGGAAGGCGAAAATATTTATAGTATTGTTAATGATAAAGTCGCTTCCGTAAAACCGGAGGAATGTGATGTGTACTTTCTGCCGTTTTTATATGGGTCCAATGCCCATCCGCTGGGGAAAGGAGCTTTCATTGGTTTGACTACCTATCACAGTAAGGCTCATATGTTGCGGGCAATTTATGAAGGCGTGGTATATTCACATAAAACACATATTGAGAGACTGCTTTCCTCCCGGAAACCGCCGGAGGCGATCCGCATGGCCGGAGGAGCGGCAAATTCCAAAGTGTGGGTGCAGATGTTTGCAGATATCCTTGGATTCCCTATCGAAACCGTCGATGCAAAGGAACTGGGAGCGCTTGGATGCGGTATGGCGGCAGCTATTGCTGCGGGAGTATACAAGGATTATAAGGAAGCGGCGGAACACATGGTCCATGTATCCGGAAGAGTAGAGCCTAATCCGGAGATGACTGCGATCTATCAGGAAAAATATAAAAAATATCGTGCAGTAAGCAAAGCACTTGATACTGTGTGGGCACAGTTTGAAGTATAAAAAGAAAGGTGGTATTTAGTATGGCAAACAAAGGATGTACGCCAAAAACAATGAAAGCTCTGGTTGCTTATTCCAAGGATGATTACCGGTTTGAACCGGAATATCCGGCGCCGGTTTGTGGCCCGGATGATATTATCATCAAGACAGAGGCCTGCGGAATCTGCGCCGGAGATCTGAAGTGCAGCCATGGAGCAGCGATGTTCTGGGGAGATGAGGTGCAGCCGTCCTGGGTAAAACCTCCATTCATTCCAGGTCATGAATTTTTTGGAAGAATTGTTGAAATGGGAGAAAATGTAGAGGGATACGAACTGGGCGACCGGATCATTGCCGACCAGATTGTTCCGTGCGGAAAGTGCCGGTTCTGTAAAGACGGACATTACTGGATGTGCCAGCCGCATGATATGCTGGGATTCCAATCCTACAACAACGGAGGAATGGCAGAGTATGTAAGATATCCGAAAAACTGTGTCATCAGCCGTGTACCGGAAGATATGACGATTGAACAGGCGCTTCTGGTAGAACCATATGGATGTTCCAAGCATGCGGTGGATCGTGGAAGCATAACCAATGAAGATGTTGTGGTTATCTCTGGAGCCGGAACGCTTGGCCTTGGAATGATCACTTATGCCAGAATGAAGAATCCCAAGCTTTTGATCGTTCTGGACATGCAGGATGGAAGACTGGAAAAAGCCAAAGAATTCGGGGCGGATCTGGTATTTAATCCAGGGAAATGTGATATAGACAAAGAGATTAAGGCGCTGACGGAAGATTATGGATGCGATGTTTATATCGAAGCAACAGGACATCCGTCCAGCGTCATCCAGGGATTGACAATTACACGTAAGTTGGGACGTTTTGTAGAGTTCAGCGTATTCGGATCAGAGACAAGTGTTGACTGGTCTATCATTGGAGACCGCAAAGAGCTGGATATTCTGGGATCACACCTTAGCCCATATGCATATCCGTTTGTAATTGAGAACATGATGAAAGGCAATCTGAAGACGGACGGAGTCGTATCCAGTATGTTTAAGATCGAGGAATGGGAGAAGGCTTTTGATTACGCTTCCGGAAAATACGGAGACTTTAAAGTTGCGTTTAAATTTGATTAACAGATGTTCATATTAAGATTGAATAAAACCGGCAGCGGCCAGAGTGGGACAACACTCTGGCCGCTGCCGGTTTTTGAGATGGACGATATTATTCTGACAGTTTATACTTTTGAAATACTTTTTCGAATAACACAAGCGTACAGTATGCGATGAAAGTCGGTCCAAACAGAATCACCAGCATCCGGGTTGTGAGAAAACGGACGAATAAGAATGCGCCGATGCCATAGAAGACAACCGCAATTAAGGTGACGGGTGCGTACATAAATGCAAATACAAACGCGTTGAAGAGTATCTCCAGAATCCGACCCTTGAAATTCACCATCACCGGATAGATCCAGACGGTAATAAACATCAGCGTCAGAAATGCAATTCCGGCGATTACGGATAATACGTTTCTGGAAGGAATCGACGAGATGGACAGTATATAACAGGCGATAGCAAAAGCTGCGGAAAGGAGCGCTGTGAAAAGCCAGACCACTGTTCCCTGGCGCCAGTAGAGCTTCAGACCCTGCCGGAAATTCCGAAATACATGCCTATCCCCCTGCATCAGCCTGGAAGACGAGTAAAACTGTGCGGCTGTTGAAGCGCCTGCGGTAACCAGTGGAATACAGCACAGAAGCCATAAGAGATTCAGGATGGTTATCCGGCTTAGCAAGGTTGCATATTTCATCAGGCCGCCGTCATAATCAAAAACTTTCATAATCTAATCCTCCTGAAAATGAATTAAATTAATCATACAATAAAATATATATGGATGCAAGTTAAGAAAAAAGCGATAAATATATTTTTAACAAAGAATGTCTAAAAAATCACAGGTTATTCATTCAACTAGCACAATGAAAAAAATAAATATATGACAAATGTTAAAATACTTGACAAATTCATCGGTGTGATATTAGAATAAAATTAGAAATTTGCATAAAGGAATATCTCTGGCAGGTAAACGGAGATAGAAGATTATGCGTTCAGGAAAAACCAAAAAAAGGGAGGAAAGAAAGTATGAAAAAAAGACTTGTAAGTGTTCTTCTATGTACAGCTATGGTAGCTTCCATGGTCGTTGGATGCGGCGGCGGATCTACTACAAGCACTGAAGAGGAAGATTATGTTGCAGGCGATGCGGCAGATTTTGACTGGAAGAATTACGAAGGAACCACCATCAATGTAATGTTCAACGAGCACAATTATTCGAAGGCGGTTATCAGCAAGATTGAGGAGTTTGAAGAGAAGACCGGAATTACAGTTGAATACTCATCAACACCTGAATCAAACTACTTTGACAAATTGAACACATCATTGAGCAGCCGTTCCGGTACGCCTGACGTTTATATGACAGGTGCATATCAGGTTTGGGAATATGCATCGGCAGGTTATATGGAGCCGTTGGAAAACTACATCAATGATCCGGCAAAGACAGATCCGAATTATAATTTTGATGATTTTATTCCGGCTACTGTAGAATCACTGCAGTGGGACCTTGTACCGGGACATGCAGTAGGTGAAGGTTCACAGTGGGCTCTTCCAATGGGATGGGAGCTGAACTGTCTGGCATATAATAAGAATGTATTCAGCGAAAAAGGCGTTGAAGTTCCGACAACAACAGATGAACTGCTTGAGACAGCAACTGCACTGAATGAATTTAATGGATCTGGTTCTTATGGAGTCGCAGTTCGCGGAACTCGTGAATGGGCAACAATTCACCCTGGATATATGTCACTGTTCGCAACATGGGGCGGAAAAGATTTTGAGATTGAAGACGGAAAACTGGTTTGCCAGCTGGATTCCAAAGAAGCGATTGAGATGACAGATTACTGGGTAGAACTGATTAAAGCAGCAGGACCGAGCCAGTGGTCAAACTACACATGGTATGAAGCAAGCTCTGATCTTGGAGCAGGAAAAGCAGCAATGCTGTTTGATGCAACAAGCGCAGGATATTTCCAGAACTTCGAGGGAGCATCTGATCAGTCCGGAAATATTGCATGGTCAACGATTCCGCTTCCGGAAGGAAAGACAGAAGAAGACATGAAGGCTAATGTTTGGATCTGGTCTCTGGCTATGAACGCTGATTCCAAGAACAAAGATGCTGCATGGTATTTCATCCAGTACTTCACCAGCCCGGATTATATGCTGTACGCAGGAACGGATGGAGCGAGCCCGGATACTCCGCGGCAGTCTGTAATGGATAGCGAAGAGTATAAGGCAGTTGTTGGTTCTGCAGATAATTATCTTGAGTCAATCGCAGCTCTGACTGAGAATGCTACCATTCAGTTTACACCGCAGCCGTATTTCTTCGAGTGTACCACAAAGTGGGCAGAAACTCTTCAGGACTTAGTTCTTACTGATAAATATTCATCCACAGAAGAGGCGATGAAACAGCTGAAAGGAGAACTTGATACGATTGTATCAGACCTGCAAGTATCTGAATAATTACCCTTAGCGGATTGTAAAGTATCACTTCTATAGGGTTAGGCAAGGAGGGGTTACCTGACCCTCCTTGATTTTTCGAAAGGAAAAGAATTGGAGGAAACAACATGAAAGAGCAGAAAAATAACAGTGCCGCCGTGAACGCACAGAATGTGGTACCGTTTAAGACAAGAATGCGGCCGTACCTGATAGTGGCTCCTGCTTTAGTGATAACAATTGGTATTATGATTCCGTTCATAATGTCAATCTACTATTCGCTGACGAACTACTCTTTCAGATTACCTATGTATAGTTTTGTGGGATTACAAAACTGGATTAATATTCTGAAATCGGTGCAATTCTGGAAGGCAGTTTGGGTAACATTGAGATATGCGTTCTTTAGTACGGCGATCGAAATGTTGCTTGGTATGGGAATTGCAATGTTACTGAACAACTTGAATAACAAATTCTCTAAGATTCTCAGAGTGGCATTGATTTTCCCGCTGATGGTAGCTCCTATTACGGCAACCATTATCTGGCAGCTGATGTTGAACAACTCTGTTGGTATTATTGAGAAATTCCTGAATATATTCGGTGTATATAATTTCCCGTGGGCGGCAGGTGCATCGACAGCTATGATGACAGTAGTTATGATTGATGTATGGGTAAACACATCTTTCTGTATGCTTCTGGTGCTTGCCGGACTGCAGTCCCTTCCAAAATCGCCGTTTGAATCAGCGAAGATCGATGGAGGAAGCCCGTGGTTTAACTTCCGCAATCTGACATTGCCAATGTTGAAGCCGAGTTTGTACATTGCATTGTTGTTCCGTCTGATGGCGGCGCTGCAGGAGTACGCGATTATCTTCGGTCTTACAAAAGGAGGCCCCGGAGATACACTGATGAATCTGTCACTGACATCTTATCAGACAGGATTCCAGTTCCAGAAATTCGGATATGCGCTTCCGTACATTCTTGTTTTGTGGGTATTTATCAATATCATTGCAAAACAGATTGTTAAGAGACAGCGTGCTGCTCAGAAGCAGGCTGCCGGTCTGGAAGAATAAAGTAACCCGGCGTTATTATACATAAGTCAGAAAGGATGTAAAGCATGAATTCTAATAAAAAAATATTGGGCCTCATAGTCCAGAATTTATTACTAGTCATATATGCGATATTTGCTTTGTTTCCGTTGATCTGGATGTTGATTCTGTCTTTTAAACCAGATGCGCAGATGTATACAACAACATTCGTGTTTGATCCGACGCTTGACAACTACAAAGCAGTATTGCTGGAATCCGATTATGTAAGTTATCTGATTGACAGTTTGATCGTGTCATGCGGAGCGGTAATCATCTCTGTTGCAGCCGGAGTTCCGGCGGCATATGCGCTTGCAAGATACAATTTTAAGAAAAAAGAAGATATTGCATTTCAGATTCTGTCATTTAAGTTTGCACCGGAAATCCTTGTTGTACTGCCGTTGTTTATGATTTTCCAGAAACTTGGCATCTACGATTCTTATTTTGGATTGATTTGGGTTTACCAGTTGATCTCCATGCCTCTTCTGATCTGGGTTGTCAGAGGATACTTTGAAGATATTTCAGTAGAAATTGAGCATGCGGCACAGGTGGACGGATACTCCTGGTACCAGATTTTCTTCAAGATGCTGGTTCCGCTGATCAAGCCGGGTCTTGTTTCCGCAGCTTTGCTTGCATTTATCTTTGTATGGAACAGTTTCACGTTCCCGTTGATCCTGGCAGGTACAAATGTACAGCCGATTACGGTAGCAATTACCAAATTCCTTGGTACTGACAGTGCCCATTATGGACAGCTGGCAGTGGCGGCAACGGTATCTGCGTTACCAGCTATTATATTTGCGCTTTGTATTCAGAAACACTTAGTTCGTGGTCTGAGTTTCGGTGCAGTGAAGGGATAGGTGTAAGAATATGGCAAAAATACAATTAAAGAACGTTACGAAAAAATTCGGAAAAGTTACAGCTCTTGACGGAGTCAATCTGGAGATAAAAGATAAAGAATTCTTTGTATTGTTCGGACCTGCAGGCGCAGGAAAAACAACGATCCTTAACTGTATTGCGGGAATTCAGATTCCGGAAGAAGGCGTCGTAGAATTTGACGGGGAAGTTGTAAACCTGGTAGATGCCGCACACAGAGATACAGCAATGGTTTTTGAGAACTATGCGCTTTATCCCCAGATGACAGTTTATGATAATATGGCGTCTCCGCTGAGAAGCAAACTTTATAAAAAAGATGAAGAATACATCAAAGAAAAAATCCAGCAGGTTGCTGAGATGATGAAGATGGATTATCTCCTGCAGCGTCTGCCGAGCCAGCTGTCGAATGGACAGAAACAGCGTGTTGCCATGGGGCGTGCACTGGTGCGTTCGCCTAAAGTATACTTGATGGATGAGCCACTGGCACATCTGGATGCGAAGCTTCGGAACTCCATGCGTACTGAGCTGAAAGAAATTCAGGCGAATTTTGGTACGACCAGTATCTATGTAACCCATGACTTTATGGAAGCAATGTCTCTGGGAGACCGGATTGCAATTGTAAATGAAGGAAAGATCATCCAGATTGGTTCCGGCGATGAGATTTACTATCTGCCATGCAACGAGTTCGTGGCTCAGCTGATGGGAGATCCGGAGATTAACCTGATATCAGGTACTGTGAGCAAGACTGCTTCTGGATATTCGTTCACTGTAGAGGCAGGCGGAAAAACATATGAACTTCCGGAAGATAAAGGACTGTTCAGCGTATTTGAAAATACAAAGATTGAAAAGGTGGATATGGGAATCCGTCCGCAGCACCTGAAATACTCCTTTGAACCAAAAGAGGGATACCTCAAATGTTCAGTATACAGTTACGAAAGTATCGGTAATAAATCTGTTATCGTAGCGGAATACGATGGACTTCAGCTCCGTATGATTGCCCCGAACGGACTGACTGTTAATATTGACCAGGATGTTTATGTAGACCTGATGCTGGATCGCACCATGTTCTTTGATGCGGAAACAAAAGAGTATGTCGCAAGATATCACGAAGCTGAGATTAAATCTTTTGCAATACGGGAGGATTAGGAATATGGCAGGATTAAGAATAGAACATCTTTATAAAAGATATGAAAACTCCGGCAAAAAGAAAAAGGTGCAGAATGATTATGCGGTGAAAGATCTGAATCTCGTTGCAGAACAGGGAGAATTTATCGCGCTTCTGGGACCTTCCGGATGTGGAAAAACTACGACTCTGCGTATGACTGCCGGATTGGAAGAGATTACAAAAGGTGATATTTATATCGGTGATACGCTGGTGAATAATCTTCATCCGAAAGACCGTCATATAGGACTGGCTTTTGAAGATTACGCAATGTATCCTCCGCTTACCGTTTATGACAACATTGCGTTCAACCTGAAGGCGAAAGGTGTAGATAAAGCGGAGATTGATAAGCGTGTCAGAGAGATTGCTCCGTTGATGCAGTGCGATGATCTTCTTGATAAGATGCCGGTGAAATTGTCCGGAGGACAGAAACAGCGTGTGAATATTGCCCGTGCCATCATCCGTCGCCCAGAGCTGCTTTTGATGGATGAGCCTTTGTCCCATCTGGACGGCAAAGCGCGTCAGGCAATGCGTACGGAGATCAAACGTCTGATCAATGATATCAAATGTACGACGGTATATGTAACGCACGACCAGTTGGAAGCGATGTCGCTGGCTGACCGAATTGCAATCATCAACTTTGGTGTACTGCAGCAGTATGGAACTCCGGCGGAAGTATATGATGACCCGGTGAATGAATTTGTAGCATCCTTTATCGGTGAGCCTCCGATGAATATTCTGGAGACAACGATTATCGGTGAAGGGAACCATTTCCTGTTTACATTCGAAAACAGTAACCTGAAGATTGAGGTGCCGGAGCGCTATAATAATGTGGTCAGCAACGGATTTAAATGTAAGATGGGAGTTCGTCCGATGGACGTTCTGATCGGAGGAGCAGATTCCAAGGGAACACCGGAAGAGGTGGCAACCTTCGAGAACCTTGGAGATGAAAGACGTATCGGTATCCATGTAGGTGAAACGCTGTTGATGCTGATTACGGAAGATGAAACCAGATATAAAGCCGGCGATATTATCAAACTTGAAGTGCGCGGAGAAAAGACACACTTGTTTGATCTGGAAACGGGAGAACGTATTCGTTCAAAATAAAAATTCGAAATGTGTGAAATTACAATTTGAAGGAGGTAGTTAGTATTATGAGCAATTTACCGGAAAAAATGAAAGCAATCGTGGCATATGCACCTGGAGATTACCGTTTTGAAATGGTAGACACACCAAGAGCAGGTGAGGGAGAGATGATCCTGAAAGTAGAAGCATGCGGTATTTGCGCAGGTGATACAAAAGCCTTCGCAGGCGCTGCAAGTTTCTGGGGATTTGATGGCCAGCCTAAATACATTAAAGAACCTATGATCCCGGGACATGAGTTTGTAGGTAAAGTTGTTGAGATCGGACCGAAGGTAAAAGGCAACTGGAAGATCGGAGATCGGATCTGTCCGGAACAGATTGTGCCATGTGGAGAGTGTATGTTCTGTAAGACAGGCCGTCACTGGATGTGTGAAAAACATGACTTGTTCGGATTCCAGAATAACGTAAATGGTGGTATGGCTGAATATGTAAAACTGACGAAAGAAGCAATTCCGTACCTTGTTCCGGCAGATATGCCGATCGAACAGGCAGCGTTGATCGAGCCTTATGCATGTTCGTTCCATTGTGTAGACAGAGCCCAGGTTAAAACAACGGATGTTGTTGTTCAGTCCGGCGTTGGAACTCTTGGACTTGGAATGGTTGGAGCGCTTCGCCAGGCTAATCCGAAGCTCCTTATCGTTCTTGATATGAATGATGAAAGACTGAAAAAAGCGAAAGAATTTGGAGCGGATATTGTTATGAATCCTGGAAAAGAGGATGTAGTAGCAAAAATCAAAGAGCTGACGGGCGGATACGGATGTGATATCTATATCGAAGCAAGCGGACATCCTTCCAGTGTACAGCAGGGGCTGGACTGCATCCGTAAGATGGGAAGATTCGTTGAATTTTCTGTATTCGGACAGCCGGTAACTGTTGACTGGAGTATCATTTCCGACAGAAAAGAATTAGACCTTCTTGGCGTTCACTTAAGCCCATTCTGCTATGATACGGTTATTGAGTGGATTGGAAACGGCAAGCTGCCGACAGAAGGCGTTGTTACAAACAAGTTCCCGCTTGAAAAATGGGAAGAAGGATTCCATATCGCGAAGACCGGAGAAGGTGGAGCATTAAAGGTTGTATTAGTTCCGGATATGGAAGCGTAAAAGAAAAAGGAGGAAATGGATATGCAGCGTATTATGAACAACCCGGATAATATTGTAGACGAAATGTTAAAAGGGTTTTTAAAAGCACATGATGATATTGTGGAAGCTACCGAGAACGGACGGGTAGTTAAAGCTAAGAATATTCCGGAAGGAAAGGTCGGAGTTGTGACCGGAGGCGGTTCGGGACATAAACCGGCGTTTATCGGATATGTTGGAAAGAATATGTGTGATGCTGCGGCGGTAGGAGAGATTTGTTCCTCGCCGACAGCGGCTGCATTCCTGGATGCCTGCAAAGTAGCAGATCAGGGAAAAGGTGTCGCATGTCTGTACGGAAACTATTCCGGAGACAATATGAATGTAAAAATGGCTGTTAAAATGGCCAAAAAAGCAGGAATTACGGTTAAGACGGTTGTGGCGAACGACGACGTTGCCTCAGCTCCGAAGGATCAGCGTGAAAAACGCCGCGGTGTTGCGGGTGAAGTCCTGATGTGGAAAGTGGGCGGTGCGAAGGCAGCTCAGGGAGCAGATCTGGATGAAGTCATTGCAGCAGCGCAGAAAGCAATTGATAATACAAGATCTGTTGGTATCGGCCTGACGCCATGTACGCTTCCGGCAGTAGGACACCCGAATTTTGAGATTAAAGACGGAACCATGGAAGTTGGAATCGGTCACCACGGCGAGCCTGGAATTGAAGTTTGTGGGCTGGAAACAGCTGACAAAATGGCAAAACGTATGGTGGATGTTGTTGTGCCGGATTATCCGTTTGAAAGCGGAGACGAAGTGGTTGTTCTGGTGTCCGGACTTGGCGCAACCCCTGTTATGGAACTCTATGTATTATACGATGAGATAGAAAGACTGCTTCAGGAAAAGGGAATTAAGGTTCATAAAGCCTATGTAGGAAATTATTTCACCTCTTTGGAGATGATGGGGGCTACATTAACTATAATGAAGTTAGACGATGAGCTGAAGGAACTGATAGATATGCCGGCATATTCTATGGGACTGAAGCAGGTTTAGGAGGCGTAATATGAGTACATTTAAAAATGCGGCCGGAAAGCCTGTATTACTGAAAATGGTAAAAGGAATACAGGATAATAAAGCTTATCTTGGCGAAGTTGACGGTCTGATCGGCGATGGCGATCATGGAATGAACATGAATAAAGGTTTCAGTGTTTTTGAAGAGCGTTTTAAAGATGAAGAGTTTACTTTTTCAGAAGGACTGGATGAACTTGGAATGATTCTTTTGAATGAAATCGGCGGATCCATGGGCCCTATATACGGTACGATCTTTATGGACATGGCAGAAGCCGGAGAAGATTTAGAAGAGATTTCCACGGCGGATTTTGCAGCTATGCTGGAGGCAGGACTGGAGGGACTGTGTGGTATTGTTGATGCAAAGGTTGGGGATAAAACTTTGGTGGATACACTTTCGCCGGCAGTCGATGTCATGAAGAAAGCTGCAGAAACCGGACAGGACTTTAAAGAAGCTCTGGAAGAGATGAAAAAGGCAGCTGAAGCAGGAAGAGATTCAACAAAAGATATGGTGGCAAAATTTGGCCGTTCCAGCAGACTTGGTGAAAGATCCAGGGGCGTATTAGACGCGGGAGCAACATCGTGCTGCATCATATTAACTGCTATGGCAGAAGGAATCAGCGAGCTATTATAACCTGAAACAGGGGATGGTATGTCCATCCCCTGTTTTTTTGTAACGGCGAAAAGTCAAAGTTCGGGCCTGTCTGGCGGAAAATGATTGACAAATAAAGAAAACATGTTATACTTAAATTACAAATGTAACTTATAATTACATTTGTAAAATACAGGGTGGGGACATGAAAGAAGATATTTATATTAAAATAGCGTATTGGTATTATACATTGGGGATGACGCAGGATGAAATAGCAAAGAGATTATCTTTTACCAGGCAGAAGGTGAATCAGATCATTAATTCACTGATTGACCTGGGAATTGTGAATATCAATATCAAAGGGTATGAACAAGATAATATTGAAATGGAATGCAAGCTGGAGGAAAGATTCGAGTTAAAGCAGGTGATTGTAGCCAGTGATTACGGGGATCGTGAAACAGTTATTTATAAAGTCGCCAATGTAGCGGCGCAATATTTGGAGAATAATATTCAACAGGGAAGCGTGATAGGCGTATCCTGGGGACGTACGTTGGCAGAAGTGGTAAACCAGATGGTATATCATAAGAGAAGCGAATGCAGAGTTGTACAGCTGATGGGAGCCCAGAATATTGAGCAGAAGGTTGAAAAATCTGATGAAATTGCCAGAAACCTGGCGAATAAACTGGATTGCCCAAGTTATATGCTCTATGCGCCGGTGGTTGTAGAACATGAGGATACAAAACGGATGCTTATGAAAGAGCGAAGCATAAAGGCCTCGTTTGAATTGATGAAGGAATGTGATATTGCGGTGATTGGTGTCGGTGAACTTACAGAAAAGGCCACTATGTGTACCAGAGGACATATTACCAAAGATGATATCAGAACATTAAGAGCGGCAGGGTTTGTAGGTGATATTGCGATGAATCCGATTCGGCAGGATGGCTCCTGGGACTGCTGTCCGTTGACAAACCGTTTGTTGAACGCCAGCATGGAATGTCTGAAAGAGATTGGCAATGTGGTTCTTGTGGCTTGTGGTGATGAAAAAGTGGAAGCGATTCTGGCAGCGCTGATGACAGGGTGTATTAATACTTTGATTACGGATGAAACAACAGCTCGAAAAGTAATACAGAAGAGTGGAGAATAATAAGAGATACGTTCGATGGAGGATAGGAGGAATTGTATGGACTACATTCTGGGGATTGACGTAGGGACATCCAATGTAAAAGCCGTTTTGTTTGATGAAAACGGAACGGAAGTAAAAGTGGCAAGCAGAGAAAGCGAAACGATCAATGACGGAGGGAACTGGGAAGAACAGGATATGACGCAGGTCTGGTTGAAGGTGAAATCCTGTGTCAGGGAACTGATGGACTCCGGTACGGTTGATAAAAATGAAATTAAGGGTATTGGAGTTACCGGACAGGGAGAAGGCTGTTGGCTGATCGATGAACAGGGGGAACCGGTTCAGAACGCAATTCTGTGGTGTGACGGACGTGCGGTGTCAGAAGTGAAAGAAATTACGGAAGAGCATCCGGAGATTGGAAAGCTGTACCATGAGACGACAGGTACACCACCGCTCCTTGGAAATCAGATGATACTTTTGAAGTGGATGAAAAATAACCGGAAAGAAGTTCTGGACCGGGCTTCCAGATTGATTTTCTGTAAAGACTGGGTGCGTTATAAAATGACCGGGATCATCGGTACGGAGATCACAGACAGTTTCACTTCTCTTGTAGATGCCCGGACAGGAAAAATTGCCGATGAACTGATGAAAGAATTGGATATATATGAATACCGTGGATATCTGCCGGATCCGGTCAGCTCGGATTACATTACAGGCGGGATATCGGAATCATTTGCGGAGGAAGTCGGTCTGGCTGCGGGGACACCTGTAGTGGCAGGCGCGCTGGATACTTCTGCGACCGCGATCGGATTGGGAGCAATCCATGAAAAAGATGCTTGTGTAATCCTGGGAACAACCTGTGCCAGTGAGATAGTAATGAGAAAGGAGGATTGCCGTTTTGGCGCGGAAAATACAAGGTATGAAAAGCATCCCATCGAAGAATTGTATGTGGAGCTTCAGCCGACCCTGAATGGGACACCCAACATTGACTGGCTGCTGGAAAACATTGCGACAACAAAAGATTTTAATGAAATCGATCGGATTGTGGATAGTGTGCCGGTAGGGTGTGGAGGCGTTGTATACCATCCTTATATCAGTGTTGCGGGAGAGCGGGCGCCGTTTTATCATCCATATGCACGGGCAAGTTTCTTTGGAATCAGCCAGGTTACAACCAGAAATCAGCTGATCAGAGCAGTGTACGAAGGAATCAGCATGTCAATCAGAGACTGCCTGCAGAATGTGGATAAAGAAGGAACCATATTTCTGGCCGGCGGTGGAGCAAAGAGCCCTGTGTGGGCGCAGATGATCGCAGATGTTATGGGAATGAAGGTAATGATTCCTCAGGGAAAAGAACTGGGAGCGAAAGGCGTTTCCATTATTGCCGGAGTGAAACTTGGGATTTACCGGTCCTATGAAGAAGCGATTCAGAAGGCTTGCACATTCCGGCAGACTTATGAGCCTAATTTAAAAAGAACGCAGAAATATGATCTGTTATACGAGTTGTACCGGCAGGTGCGTCTGCACAACCAGCAGATCTGGAACTATCGTCATCAGATGAATAAAAAGATTCAAGCAATCAGTGAGGAGGATTAAAATGAAAATATTTTTCACAGCAGAATACAATGAAGAGGAGTTAAAGCCATTGTATGAGATGGGAGAAGTTGTGCTGGACGGCTGGGCGCTGGGCCTTCCTAAAATGGCGGAAGAAGAGCTGGTAGAAAAAACGAAAGACGCGGATATGATTATTACAAGTTACGATGATATAACCAGAAAAGTAATTGAAGGAGCGCCAAACCTGAAGTTGATTGCCTGTACCAGAGCTACGCCAGTGAATGTGGATATGGCTGCGGCGAAGGAAAGAGGGATTCCGGTACTTTATACACCGGGAAGAAATTCAGATTCTACAGCCGAGATGACGATAGGTCTTATGTTATCCATTGCGCGCAAGATTCCGATGGCTTATAAGGCGTTGAAAGAAGGAAAATATACGGGAAATCCAGACGCGCATAAAGTGACAAAAGAGGGCTTGAAAGCAGATGTGATCTGGGATATGAAAATGGATGCTCCCTATATGGTATTCAAAGGAACGCAGCTAAAAGGAAAAACGCTTGGAATCCTGGGGTATGGAAGTATCGGAAAACGTGTCGGAAGAATCGCAAGAGCGTTTGGAATGCAGCTTCTCATTTATGATCCTTATCAGGGAGAAGTAGATGTGGAGGAGATTGGAATCCGCAAAGTGAATACGGTTGAAGAACTGATGCGGGAATCCGATTTTGTCACTTGCCATATGAAGGTTACACCGGATACAACCGGTATCATAAGCAGAGAACGTATCGCATTGATGAAGCCTACCGCATATTTTATCAATGCATCCAGAGGAGCAATCCTGGATGAAGAAGCATTGATCGATGCACTCCGGGAAAAGAAGATTGCCGGCGCTGCATTTGACGTATACGCAAGCGAGCCGATTGCAAGCAATCATCCTTATATTACGGAACTGGATAACGTTGTGATTACACCGCATATTGCCGGAGCAACGGATGATGTTCTTGTAAATCATACAAAACAGATTGTTGCGGATGTGAGAAGATTTTTGAATGGAGAACACCTGTTGTACCAATACAGATATTAACGTTTGATATTGAAGAATAATAGTTGATAGAAAAGGAGAAATAGATGATGAACAGAGATAAAGCGAAACTGGCTCAGTTTGAAGTATGTGAAACTGCAAAAAAGATGTATCATAGCGGTTTGGTTGCGGGAACATGGGGAAATATCTCGGCGCGCATTGATGATGAGTATATGGTGATTACGCCGTCAGGAATGGACTATGACCGTCTGTGTGCGGATGATATGGTTGTGGTTAATATGAAGACTTATGAATATGAGGGAAGATTGAAACCCTCTGTGGAAGTGCCGGTTCATGCCAGCGTTTATCTGGATCGTCCCAGTGTGAACGGAATAGTACATACCCATTCCACCTATGCGCTGACTATGGCGACTGCGAGAAAACCCATTCCGCCGATCTGTGATGATCAGGTACAGATTCTTGGCGGAGACGTGAGATTGGCGGAGTATACCATGCCTGGAACAAAAGAAATGGCAGAGGCGGTTGTAAGAGCTTTGAAAGACCGGGGGGGAGCTTTGATCGCGAACCATGGAGCTATCACAGTTGGAAGAACTCTGGCAGAAGCGTTTACCGGATCTCAAGTCCTGGAGAAGACGGCGTTGATCTATATTAATTCTCAGAGTATTGGAGGCCCTGTAGAGATATCAGAAGAGGATGTCAAATTTTTCCATGATTTCTTTATGACAAAGTATGGACAGAAGTAGAAAGAAGGAGTGACGGAATGAAAACTTTAATTACTGCCAGGTTTGACAGAAAATATTTGAATATTCTGGAAGAATATACATCGGATTATGAATTTGCCGGATATGGAGTAACTGGTGAAAAGATGCCGGTTCCAGAGATGAAAAAGCGGATAAAAGATGTAGAACTTCTGATATCAGAATTTGAAGACATCAACCGTGAAGTCATCGAAGCGGCGGAAAAACTCAGGATTATTGTGTGCTGCAGAAATGAAGCCTTTGCGAGTGTTGATATTGAAGCGGCCACTGAAAAGGGGATTCCTGTGCTGCGGGCGGGAGGAAGGAATGCGATCGCTGTGGCGGAACATACCATTGCGTTGTTGATGTGTGTTTCCAAAAATATCAGTTTGACGGATCATCTCCTGAAATATACGGATCAGCTGACAAATGTTCAATATAATGACAATGCGGGAAAACGAGCGGAGACCATGTCAGAATGGTCCATGGATCCGACTGCGCCGTTTGCGCTGTATGGAGGCGGACCGGAGATGTACGGCAAGACATTCGGACAGATCGGATATGGAATGATCGGCAGAGAAGTTGCAAAACGCGCCCGGGCGCTTGATATGGAGGTTCTGGTTTATGATCCGTATGTTCCGCAGGAGGCCATGGATGCAATCGGCGCGAAAAAGACAGATCTGGATACAGTAATGAAAGAATCAGATTTTATCAGTGTGAACTGCAACGTAGTTCCCGAGACTGTCGGGCTGGTGAGCCGGGAAAAGATTGCGCTGATGAAGCCGACAGCATATTTTGTGAATACGGCACGTGCGAAAGTACTGGATTATGACGCATTGTATGACGCGCTTGCCGAAGGGAAAATCGCCGGCGCAGGTCTGGACGTCTATCCGGTGGAGCCGATTCCGGCGGGGAATAAGTTTTTGTCGCTGCGCAACGTGGTGCTGACTCCGCATCTGGCCGGATCTGCGCGCGATATTGTGGGACATCAGACAGAGATTGTATTACAGGATGTAGGAAAGATACTGAAGGGAGAGCAGCCAAGATTCATCTGTAACCCGGAAGTTCTGAAGTAAAGACGGGAGGCGTACCAGGTGAATTATTCCATAGGCATAGATATAGGGACAACAACTGTGAAATGTATCTTGTTCGGAGAAAAGGCCAGTGTAATTGCTGAAGCAGGAAGAGAATATGGAACATTGCTTCCAGAGCCTTCCTGGGCGCAGCAGAACCCGGAGGACTGGTGGAATGCGGTCGCAGAATGTATTCGGATTATTCTGGCTAAGAGCTGGGTGGACCCGGAAGATGTAAAGGTGATATCTGTAAGCAGCCAGGCACCGGCAGTAATTCCGGTTACCCGTGAGGGTGAACCGCTCCATGACGCGCTGATATGGATGGACCGGAGAAGCACACAGGAGTACGAATTGCTTCTGGAAAAAGTCGGAGAAAAAAGGGTTTATGAGATTACCGGAAACCGGCTGGATACTTATTTTACACTAACAGAATTAATGTGGTTTATCCGGAATCATCCGGAGATTATGGAGAAGTGTCATAAAGTCCTTCAGGTGAATGGATATGTGAATTATAAGCTTACGGGAGAATTTACGATTGATGATTCCCATGCTTCCCTTACTCAGATCTATGATATACATAGGGAATGCTGGAGCCACGAGCTTCTGGAGGCAATCGGCGCGGGTGAAGAATGGATGCCGAAGGTTTATGACTGTATGGAACCCATCGGAACTGTTTCGAAGGCAGCGGCGTCTGTGACAGGACTTTCCTGTAACACGGTAGTTCTGGCCGGTACGGTAGACGCTACGGCAGCAGCGCTGGAGATGGGCGTATATGTGGGAGGGCGCGCGGCAGAGATGACGGGTACCAGTTCGGTGGCTTTGGTGGGATTTGATGAACTGATAACGGTTGAGGAGCTGTCTTATCTGAAGGGAAGAAAGAAAAACAGCACGCTTCTGTATGGAGCTATGAATACAGCCGGAGGATCACTCCGGTGGTTTCGAGACGCCATATACGGAGGGGAAACGCTGAAAAAGGATTCCTATAACCGTATGAACCGAGAAGTGGAGAGACAGGCGAAAAGGCCGACCAGAGTGATTTTCCTGCCATATATGGCCGGTGAGCGGGCGCCCATCTGGGATCCGGACGCCAGGGGAACATTTATGGGATTGAACCTGAATACGAACCGGGCAGAGCTGATCCGGGCAATTATGGAAGGAACCTGCTACGCGCTGAAGAATAATCTGGAACAGGCGGAAAATATCGGAATTCCGATTCGGGATATCCTGTGCTGCGGAGGCTGCAGTAAAAGTGATATATGGCTGAAAATCAAAGCGTCGGTCATCGATAAGGAATTGAAGATACCGGAAGTTAATCTGGGTGCGCCGGGAGGACTTGCGTGTATGAACGCGGCTTATCTGGGTGAATATGGAAGCCCGGAAGAAGCCAGTGATGTGGCGCTTAGAATCAAAAAGACGATAGAGCCGGTGAAAGAATGGGTGCCGGTATATCAGGAACTTTATCAGATATATCTGCATACGTATCAAGAGTTAAAGCAGCAGTTCAAAGAACTTGCATCTGTAAGAATCTGAAATGTCTGGTCCTGACAGGCGGGAGAGCATGAGGAGTGGAACATGGAAAAGCAAAAGATCAGTATGATTATATTTGATATGGATGGCGTGCTTCTGGACAGCGAACCTCTGCATGAGAATGCAAGACAGAGCATGTTTCGAAAATATGGGATTGACCCTGGCGACGACCTTCCGGATCCCGTGGGAAAATCATCCAGTGGGTTTTGGAGGATTGTTATGGAGCGATATGGAATCCAGGGGGATCCGTATTTGTTGGAAAAAGAACAGTATCATCTGGTGGCGGAACAGATTAGGGATAATCATGTGCAGCCTTCGGACGGATTGGTGGAATTGCTGAATATGGCCAGAAGTTCGGGGATCAAAATCGGACTTGCTTCTTCGTCTACCCGGGTTTTGGTGGATGACACGCTAAGGCTTCTGGGAATCAAGGATTATTTTGACTATACAGTTTCGGGAGACGAGGTGGCGGCAAAGAAACCCAAACCGGATGTATACTTGAAAGTATTGGAATTGTCCCAATGCGCGCCGCAGGAAGCGTGTGCGGTGGAGGATTCTCATGCCGGAGTTGTATCTGCCCAGAGCGCCGGGATTTTCTGTTATGGCTATCGGAACGATACCTCAGGTGGACAGGATATATCCAGTGCGGACCGGATTGTAGAGAATCTGAGAGAAATCATGATTTGAGAAAAAAGATGTTTCTGTCTGGCGCTGAATGTGTTAATATTTATGTAGACATAAAATATTAATGAAAAGGCGGGAAGAGAATGAAGATTGGGATTGGCAATGATCACTCTGCGGTTGCCATGAAATGGGAAGTCGTAGATTTTTTGAATGAACTGGGACATGAAGTTGTGAATTATGGTACGGATTCAGAAGAAAGCTGTAACTATCCGGTATATGGAGAGAAGGTTGCCCGCGCAGTTGCGGATCATGAAGTGGATCTTGGAATATTGATCTGTGGAACCGGCGTGGGAATCTCGCTTGCAGCGAATAAAGTAAGGGGAATCCGTGCTGTTGTGTGCAGCGAGCCGTATTCGGCGAGACTGTCCAGACAGCATAATAATACGAACATTCTGGCGTTTGGAGCGCGGGTGATCGGCATCGAACTGACAAAGATGATTATCGAAGAATGGCTGAACGCAGAGTTCCAAGGAGGCAGACATCAGGAACGTGTGAACATGATCATGGATATCGAAGAAGAAAAATATGAACATTTATAAAATGATAAGGAGGATATGTTTATGAAAATTGCGATCGGATGTGATCCAAACGCGCAGGCGGCAAAAGAGGAATTGATCCAGTATATTGAGAAGAAAGGTTATGGTGAAGTCAAAGACTTTGGAAGTGAAGATCCAATTTATGGACATACTGCATTTGCTGTAGCGGAAGCGGTGGCTGCCAAAGAATACGACAGAGGAATTCTTCTGTGCGGAACGGGCATCGGCGTATCTATCGCTGCGAATAAAGTGAAGGGGGCATACGCCGCATTGATATCCGATGTTTATTCTGCGCAGAGAGCGCGTCTTAGCAATGATGCAAACATCGCCTGCATGGGCGCTTTTACAACGGGAAATAAAGTAAGAGAGCTTCTGGTAGATGCTTTTCTGGGAAATGAATTTGAACCGGGATGCGCGTCACAGCCCAAAGTGGATGCGTATGTAAAGTATGATAATGAAAGATAGTCCGGAAGGATGAAACCGGTCTTGGCAGATATGACAAATGTCGTTTGCCAAGACCGGTTTTTTTAACGCATAAATTCATTGATGACGTGCAGAACACCGTCTTCATCATTTGATTTTGTAATATAATCTGCTTTTTCCCGAACAAGGGGCTGAGCGTTGGCCATGGCGACTCCCAGACCGGCAGTTTCGATCATGGTGATGTCGTTGTATCCGTCGCCGCAGCAGATCATGTCATCGGCGGTAAAACCGATACTGTTCAGTAGCCTGAGAAGAGAGTTTGCTTTATCGATTCTGGCGGGCATAATCTCAAGGAAAAAAGGATCGGAACAGTATATGTTCAGATAGGATCGGAAATATTCGCTGATTTCGGATTTTGCCAGTTGGATGACATCTGGAGTTCCTGTGATAAGGAACTTGTTTGCGGGTTCTTTGATAGCTGAAGGAAAATCATCCACGCGGATGATTGGCATTCTGTTAATAGAGGATTCCAGCTCGGTATAAATATTGGGGAAGATTCCGGAGATGATGTTCTCCGGAGTGTATGCGAGGATATCGAGTCCCTGGAATTTCCGGGTTATTTGGAACAGAGGGTGGATGACGTCCGGCGGCAGGGTTTTGTTGTACAGAATAGACCCGTCTTTGCAGTTTGTGATCCGGGCGCCATTAAAAGACAGGATATAATTGTTGTAATCCCCCAGACGGAGCTGGTTTGCCAGAGGTATCACGCCTTTGGTTGGCCGTCCGCTGGCGAGGATAACTTTCTTGCCTTTTTGCTGGATATCAATCAAAGCCTCCAGGGTAGGCTGCGAGATTTCTTTCTTCGAATTGGTGAGAGTGCCGTCTAAATCCAAAACCAATATATGATAACTCATAGCGGGTCTCCTTTATGTCTTTTATAAAATTATATCTGATTCTGTCGAAAAGTTCAATCACAGCCGGACGTTTAATTTGACTGGACTGTGACCGGTGCAGAGGTTGGTGCATATAATGGAACAGAGCGGTGAGAAAGGAGCAATCATATGCCTTATTCAATCATGCTGGATGCCGGTCATGGGGGGAGAGATCCGGGCGCAGTATATAACGGAAGACAGGAAAAAGACGATACGCTGCGACTGACCCTGGCCGTAGGAGAGATTCTGCAGAACAATGGAATCGATGTAGAATATACCAGAACGACAGACGTTTACGAGACACCCTTTGAGAAAGCGGCAGAAGCCAATGAAGCAGGGGTGGATTTTTTTGTATCAATTCATCGAAATTCATTTCCAACGGATAATCAGGTGTCCGGTGTGGAAAGCCTGGTTTATGATCTGTCGGGAGTCAAGTATGAAATGGCTCAGGACATTAATGAACAGTTGGAGGCGGTCGGTTTTGTAAACCTTGGAGTGAAGGCAAGACCGGATCTGATCGTATTGCGCAAGACAAAGATGCCGGCGGTGCTGGTAGAAGTGGGATTTATTAATTCAGATACAGACAATCAGTTGTTTGACGATAACTTTGATGCAATTGCATCGGCTATAGCGGACGGAATTCTGGATACTCTGGAACGGAAAGAAGAAACTGTAAAAACCGGATACCGGGTACAAGTGGGGGCATACCGGAACCGGAATTATGCAGAAAAGCTGATGGAGGAGCTGATGGAACTGGATATTCCTGCGTATATAGAGGAGTATGATCCCTATTATCGTGTTCAGGTAGGAAATTATCAGAGCTTGGATGAGGCCGTGCAGATGGAAGGAAAAATAAAAAGGGAAGGATATCCGGCGGTAATTGTTCCCGGTTAATTGCAAAATAAAAAGGCTTTCACTCCTTGAAAAGAGTGGAAGCCTTTTGGCATAATATCTGTTATAGAGGGGCAGAATTATTTTCAGTTTCCTTATCGTCGAATGATTCGGGAAGATATATATGAACCTGTTCGATCCGGTTTTTGTCCAGTTTGTCCACTACCATCCGGATTCCGTCATCGGTGGTAATGCTGTCTCCGACCTCCGGAAGGCGGTCGATCTGTTCTATGATAAACCCTCCCAGAGAGTCATATTCTTCCGAAGAAAGATTCAGATCCAGCCGGTCGTTGATATCGTCCAGATTCATGGAACCTTCGATGAGGTATTCTCTGTCATTAATCTGCCGGATGTAGTCCTCTTCTTCATTTTCATCGTATTCATCATGGATCTCGCCCACGATCTCTTCCAGAATATCTTCCAGAGTGATTAATCCGGCGGTTTCGCCGTATTCGTCCAGTACGATGGCAATGTTAAAAGAAGCCTGCCGCATTTCCACCAGAAGCTCAGAGATATTCTTGTATTCATAAGTGAAATAAGCTTCTCTTAGGATATCACGGATATGAAATTCCCTGGTATTATCATATAATAAAAGGTCTTTCATATTAATAGTACCGATTACATTGTCAGAGGAGCCTTCGTAAATAGGAAGACGGGTAAATTTATCTTCGTGAAAGATCTCGATCAGTTCCTGATAAGTACAATCTACATCCGCCATGGTCATATGCACGCGGGGGACCATTACATCCCTTGCTCTGGCATCCCCCAGGTCGAATACGTTATAAATTAATTCTTTTTCTTCTGATTCGATGACACCGTCCTGGTGGCTGACATCCACAATGGTGCGAAGTTCGGTCTCTGTCATGGTGCGGGTGCGGGCTTTTGGGTCGGTGCGCAGCAGAAACAGAACACCGTTGGACAGGCCGTTGATGATAAAAATGACTGGAGTCATAACTTTCATAATGATTTCAATGATGGGGGCATAGATAAGAGCCATCTTCTCGGAATGGATCGTTGCCATAGTCTTTGGCGTGATCTCTCCGAACAACAGGATCAGAACGGTCAGGGCACCGCTGGCAACTGCTACCCAAGAACTTCCAAAGTTGTAAGCAAGGGCGGTGGTCAGAGACGCGGCAGACAGATTCACGATGTTGTTGCCGATCAGAATGGCGCTGAGAAGTTTCCCGGAATTGCCGGTGACCCGCAGAACAGTCCGGGCTCTTTTATTGCCTTCGTCGGCAAGCCCGCGCATACGGATCTGATTTACGGTAGTTAAAGACGTCTCCGCAGAAGAGAAGAATGCGGACAACGCTAATAAGATCACAAGAATTATTAATTGTACTATAGTACTGGGGTCCAATGAAAAACCACACTCCTTTTATCAGCATTTTCCAATAATATAACGCATTTGGCTTGTTTTTTCAAGAGTACATTGAATTCGCCATTGTTTTAGTGTATCATGTACGATGAAACGAAGAAGAATTACCGGGGTGTTTTATGAATCATACATTTTATCAGAAGTTAAAGAATATTGTATCAGAAGAATATATTATGCTCGATGAGCCGATGAAGAACCATACCACATTCCGTGTGGGTGGGCCGGCGTCTTATTTTGTAATGCCGCAGGAGGCTGGAGAGATCCGGGAAGTGGCCGCGCTGTGCAGACGAGAAGAGATTCCTTATTATATAGTAGGAAATGGAAGCAATCTACTGGTGTCAGATCAGGGATATCGTGGTGTGATCGTTCAGATCTGTCGTTCCATGAGCCGTATTGAGGTGGAAGGAACGATTATCCGGGCTCAGGCAGGAGCGTTGCTGTCAGCGGTTGCGGCCAGGGCTTTGGAGCATGAGCTGACAGGCTTTGAATTCGCGGCGGGAATTCCCGGAACCATCGGAGGCGCCACAGTGATGAACGCAGGGGCTTATGGCGGAGAGATGAAGGATGTGCTGAAAAAGGTAACGGTGCTGACTCCGGAGGGCAAAATCCTGGAAATCGGCAGGGAAGATCTGGAGATGGGGTATCGGACCAGTGTTATCAGCAGGAAAGGATATGTTACCCTGGAGGCAGAGATTGAACTGGAAAAAGGCGACAGAACACAGATACGTGCGGTGATGGATGATCTGAAGAACCGCAGAATTAGCAAACAGCCATTGGAATATCCCAGCGCCGGAAGTACGTTTAAGCGGCCGGAGGGATATTTTGCCGGAAAACTGATCCAGGACAGCGGCTTGGCAGGATTCTGTGTGGGCGGAGCCCAGGTGTCGGAGAAACATTGCGGATTTGTGATCAATAAGGGACAGGCTACTGCTGCGGACATCAGTGAACTGATGCGGCAGGTGTCGGATAAAGTAGAAGAAAGGTTCGGGGTAAAACTGGAACCGGAAGTGAAGAGACTGGGAGAGTTCTGATATGAGACTTGTAATTGTGACGGGAATGTCCGGAGCCGGAAAGAGCACGGCTCTTAAGATGCTGGAAGACGTGGGATATTTTTGTGTGGATAATCTTCCGGTGCCGTTGATTCCGAAGATGGCGGATCTATGGAAGGCTTCCGGGACAGAGATCAGCAAGGCGGCTCTGGGAGTCGATATCAGGAGTGGACAGACATTCCGCGAGCTCCACAAAGTTCTGGAAGATTTGGACCGGGCCGGATACCCCTATGAGATTTTGTATCTGGAGTCGGACGATCATGTGCTGATCAAACGTTATAAAGAAACCCGAAGATTTCATCCTCTCTCGGGAAGTTCTGGAAAGATTGATGATGGAATCCGGGAAGAAAGACGCAGGCTTTTGTTCCTGAAAGAGAAGGCGGATTATATTATTGATACCAGTCATATGCTGACCCGTGAACTGAAGGCAGAATTGAATAAGATTTTTGTGGAGAATAAAGAATATAAGAATCTGTATATTTCGGTTGTATCCTTTGGGTTCAAATACGGAATCCCTTCGGATGCAGATCTGGTGTTTGATGTCCGTTTTCTGCCAAATCCATATTATATAGAAGAACTCCGGCCAAAGACGGGAAACGATCCGCAGGTTCAGGAATATGTGATGCGTAATCCGACAGCGGAAGAATTTCTTGGCAAGCTGGTGGATATGGTGGAATTTCTGATTCCGAATTATGTGCAGGAAGGTAAAACACAGTTGGTAATCGGGGTGGGATGTACAGGTGGAAAGCACCGCTCGGTTACGCTTGCGAATGCGTTATATCAGAAGTTGAATGAACATGAAAATTATGGAGTCCGCATCGAACACAGGGATATTGGAAAAGATGCCGTTACGAAAGCAAGATAGGAGTAAGGGATGTCATTTTCAGGGAATATAAAAGAAGAGCTGGCCGGACATTATGCAAAGGCCAGACACTGTAATCTTGCGGAACTGTCGGCTATCGCCGAGATGACAGGCGTTTTCCGGGAGGACTTGAAAGGCCGGTGCAGGCTGTTGATCCATACGGAAAATCCTGGTGTTGCAAGAAAGGTCTTTACATTATTAAGAAAAACATTTAATATAAGAACTGATATCGCAATCCGCAAAAACACGGTCAAGGGAAGCGGCAGCTATTATGTGTATGCAAGAGGCGATGAGCTGCATGCGGTGAAGAAGGCGATCGTGCAGGCGGTTTGCTGCAAACGGGCTTATATCCGCGGAGCTTTTCTTGCCTCCGGATCTATGAGTGATCCCGGTAAATCTTATCATTTTGAGATTGTCTGTAATCAGGAAACTCAGGCAGAACACCTGAAGGAGATGATCAACAGTTTCGGAATGGATGCCAAGATCGTAAAGCGCAAGAAAATGTATGTTGTATATTTAAAAGAAGGATCACAGATTGTTGATATTCTGAACATTATGGAAGCGCACATTGCGTTGATGGAACTGGAGAACGTCCGAATTATGAAAGAAATGCGCAATTCCGTAAACCGGAAGGTCAACTGTGAGACCGCTAATATCAACAAGACCGTATCTGCGGCGGTAAAGCAGAAAGAAGATATCCTGTATATCAAAGAAACTGTCGGTTTTGATAAACTGCCTGACGGACTGCGCGAAGTCGCGCTTGCCAGGCTCCAGTATCCGGATGCCGCTTTAAAAGAACTGGGGAAATTGCTGGAGCATCCGGTCGGAAAGTCGGGAGTCAACCACAGGCTGCGCAAACTCAGTGAGATTGCAGAGAAGTTAAGGGAACAGTAAGGAAGGAGCAATTTGTTATGATTAGAAGACCAGTGATGATTCAAAGAGATATGGATATGGAAGATCGTCCGATCGCACATTTGGTCCAGGAAGCCAGTCAGTATCGGAGCCAGGTATACATTGAGATTGACAACAAGAAGATCAATGCGAAGAGTATCATGGGAATGATGAGCCTGAGCCTGATCAAAGGCACCAACATTACGATTGTTGCTGAAGGTGAAGATGAGAGCGCAGCGGTATCCGGTGTGGAAAAGTTTCTGAAGAATGAAGAGTAAATAGGATTCTTACATATTAGCACACGAAGAAAAGGGCACCTGAGTTGCCCTTTTCTTTGTCAGAGCTAAATTACAGAAGGGAGGCAGTCGGGAATGAAAAGATTGTTGTTCATTTATAATCCGCATGCGGGAAAAGAACTTTTGAAACCAAAGCTGTCGGATATCATTGATATCTTTGTAAAAGCTGGATATGAGGTGGTGACTTATCCTACGCAGGCTTATCGTGATGCTTACAAAAAGATCCGGGAGTATAATTCTGAGCATTATGATCTGGTGGTGTGCAGCGGCGGCGACGGAACGATTGATGAAGTGGTAGCCGGTATGATGAAACGTGAGAACCGTGAACCGATTGGTTATATTCCTACAGGTACGACGAATGATTTCGCGAACAGTCTTCACATTCCTAAGAATCTGCTGGGAGCTGCGGATAATGCGGTCAATGGCGTCCCGTTTCCCTGCGACGTAGGGAGGTTTAATGACAGTACCTTTGTATATATTGCGGCGTTTGGCCTGTTTACAGACGTATCCTATCAGACCAAACAGGAACTGAAGAATGTTCTGGGACATCTGGCATACGTGCTGGAAGGAACGAAACGGCTTTTTAATATACCGTCTTACCGGATCCGCGTCACGCATGACGGGGAGACTTTAGAGGATGAATTCGTCTATGGAATGGTTACAAATTCCAGATCAGTGGGAGGATTCCGCAATATGATCGGTAAACAGGTGGTTTTTGACGACGGACTTTTTGAAGTCACGCTGATTAAGACGCCGAAAAATCCTATTGCTTTGCAGGAGATCGTAGCCGCTCTGCTGATTGAGCAGGTAGATACGAAGCATATGTATACTTTTAAAACCGGTAAAATTGAATTTGAATCTCTGGAGGAGATTCCCTGGACATTGGACGGAGAATATGGAGGCAGCCACGATAAGGTGGTGGTAGAGAATCTGAACAAACAGCTTCAGATCATGGTGCCGGAAGAACATGTCCGGGAATTAATGGCGGATCCGGAAGGATATCAGCCGGAATCCGGTAAGGAAACGAAAGAATAGAGGATTGGAAAAACAATGGAAAAGAGACAAAAATTTTCATCCAGGCTGGGATTTATTCTGATCTCTGCGGGATGTGCGATCGGACTGGGGAACGTATGGAGGTTTCCGTATATTACCGGAGCTTATGGCGGAGGGGCATTTGTACTGATGTATCTGTTCTTCTTACTGATACTGGGACTGCCGATCGTGGTCATGGAGTTATCAGTGGGAAGGGGCAGTCAGAAAAGTTCTGCCATGTCGTTTAATGAATTGGAGCCGGAAGGAAGTAAATGGCATATTTTCCGGTATTTTACTATGGCAGCTAATTTTCTGCTGATGATGTTTTATACGACCATTGCAGGATGGATGCTGGCATATTTCTTTAAAATGGCGAAGGGGGAATTCGAAGGTCTGGATTCGGCGCAGATTGAAGGGGTGTTCAGCAGCCTTACATCCAACAGGAATGAAATGTTGTTCTGGATGATTCTGATCTGTGTAATCGCTCTGCTGATCTGTTCTATGGGACTGCAAAAAGGTGTGGAGCAGATTACGAAGGTAATGATGGTCAGCCTTTTAGCTATTATGCTGGTTCTGGTAGCACGTGCCGTATCTCTTCCGGACGCAATGGAGGGATTGCGGTTCTATCTGCTGCCCGACTTTGGGAAAATGCAGGAGGCCGGATTCATGGAGGCGGTGTTTGCCGCCATGGGACAGTCGTTCTTTACTTTAAGCGTGGGCGCCGGTTCACTGGCTATCTTTGGAAGTTATATCGGAAAAGAGAGAAGTCTGGCGGGAGAAGCGGTAAGTATCACTTTGTTGGATACGTTTGTGGCGGTAATGGCAGGGTTGGTGATCTTTCCTGCATGTTTCGCCTTTGGCGTGAATCCGGGACAGGGTCCTGGTCTTGTTTTTGTAACGTTGCCGAATGTCTTTCGCGAGATGCCTGCGGGCAGGATCTGGGGAGCGTTATTCTTTCTTTTTATGACTTTTGCGGCATTGTCAACTGTGATCGCGGTGTTTCAGAATATCATCCAGTATGCTCTGGATCTGTGGAACTGGCCGCTGAAGAAGTCGGTATTGGTCAATGGCGTACTGCTGATCCTGCTGAGCGTACCCTGTGTGTTGGGTATGACGGACTGGGCAGGATTTACCATCGGCGGAAAGAATATTATGGATCTGGAGGATTTTATTGTGAGCAACAATCTGCTTCCTTTGGGATCACTGGTCTATCTGCTGTTCTGTGTGACCCGCTACGGCTGGGGATGGGATAACTTCATCGCAGAAGCCAATGCAGGAAAGGGTATGAAATTTCCGGCGGCAAAATGGGTTAGATTCTATCTGACATTTATTCTTCCGTTGATCGTATTGTTTATCTTCGTGCAGGGATATGTGAGCATGATTCTTGGATAAACCGGAATTTTGTAAAAAAATGAAAAAAGTACTTGCTTTATTATGGATTCCTTGCTATAATAGGAAAGTACGATACAGATGGCTCCGTGGTCAAGCGGTCAAGACGCTAGCCTCTCACGCTGGAATCAGGGGTTCGATTCCCCTCGGAGTCACTTTTAAAGCCCATTTTTACGGGCTTTTTTCTTGTTTGGAAATCAAAAGTGTATCAAACCAGTGAAACTGTCGGGGTGCTCTATTTTGTGCCAGTGACGAGCTAAAATAATTAAATTAACAAATCTTAGAATTTGCCGTGTGCAAAAAAGGAGTGTAAAATATGATTACCGTATTTAACCGTAAAGAACTTATTATAACAATGGATATGAATCGCCAAGCTAAGGTGCGTAATATTCTTTCCCAAAACGGTATTGACTATACTATAAAAACTACAAACCTTCAAACTGCGCCACTTTTTGGAAGCACGAGGGGACGTACAGGAAGTTTCGGAATAAAGCCGGACTATTCTTATGAATATAAAATTTATGTTCATAAAAAAGATTTTGAAAAAGCTGTGTTTTTAATTAAATGATGGAAAGAGAATACGATAAAAGAAAATTTTAGGGATAAGTACAATATGAGAAATTAATTTTTATAGAACAGTGAACTAAAATGTTTTCAAGAATATACAAAAATGATAAAACTATTTTGAAAGTCATATTCCGTAAGAGCCGGGCGCATAAAGCTGCCCGGCTCTTACAAACTATTTCAACATTATGGTTATAGGATTTTTTGTATGGAAAAGGGAATTGTCTATGATGGAGAGCATTGGCATGACAGGTAAACAGAAATGGAAAGCTTTCTTGTTTTGAATTCAACTGGCAGTGCTGGAAACGGTGTTTTCGATTGGTGGAATTGTGGTAATAAACCAGATGACAGCATGGGTAATGTGTAAGCGTGATAATGTGAAGGATATCAGAATCTATTAAAAACATGTAGAAAAATTACCGGGGGAGGGTGTACACTAAGAGAAAAGAATTTCTGGTAAACGAAAGCGGAGGAATGGTATGTTAAAGAAGGTTATTCTGAAAAAACTTTAAAAGTAATTTTAGAAATAACATTATCTTTTTTTCAGCAACATCATGGCTATTGCGGAGTTGTTTGTATTTTAGGGGATTAGTGAGCGGTTCCGGATCAGCCATCTGCTGGGCGCTTATCAATGCCCCGGACCTGATTCTGGCAGATGAGCCTACCGGAAATCTGGATTCCAAGTCCGGCCGGATTATCTTGTTAAAAGACGGCGTAATCCTGGATAATCTGAACCATGGGGACAGCCAGAAAGCGTTTTATCAGGAGATTATCGGACGAATGGCAGATTTATAAACAGTGGCAGCTCTATAGGAAAAAGTTATCCGGTACAAAACGGACAGAGCTATAGATACGTAAGATCATGACAGATGCGGGCGCTGAGTATATCAAAACTTCTACGGGATTTTCCAGAGTGGGCGCTGTTTTTGACGATGTGGAGCTCATGCGAAGACATACCGGCGATGGGGTGAAAGTTAAAGCGGCAGGAGGAATCACGTCCTTCGAGGAAGCGCAGGAGTTTATCCGTCTGGGAGCGGACTGTCTGGGTACGAGCAGGCTGGTAAAGATTATGAAACAGGAGCAGAACAATGAGAAGATATAAACGTATTTTTACAATTGTTATAGATTCACTGGGAGTCGGAGCTTTGGATGACGCAGAGTCATACGGCGATGCCGGGGCTGACACCCTGGGGCATATTGCCAGGAAGGTGAAAAATTTCCGGATTCCAAATCTGCAGAAACTGGGCATTGCTAATCTACATGATTTGGGAACGGTAACGCCGGTTTTGGAACCGATGGGATATTATACGAAATTGCGAGAGGCAAGCGCCGGAAAGGACACCATGACAGGACACTGGGAGATGATGGGGCTTCTGATTACGACTCCGTTCCGTACGTTTTCTAAAAATGGATTTCCAAAGGAACTGATCGATGAATTGTCAAAGCGCACCGGCCATGTAGTGATCGGAAATAAAAGTGCCAGCGGAACGGAGATTCTGGATGAGCTGGGGGAAGAGGAGATTGCAACCGGACATATGATCGTATATACTTCTGCAGATTCGGTATTGCAGATCTGTGGAAATGAAGAAACTTTTGGACTGGAGGAATTATACCGTTGCTGCAGGATTGCAAGAGAGATTACGATGAAGGATGAATGGAAGGTGGGCAGGGTTATTGCGCGTCCGTATGTGGGAAAGAAAAGGGGAGAGTTTAAGCGCACCAGCAATCGCCACGATTATGCGCTGAAGCCCTGTGGGAAAACGGCTCTGGATGCGCTGAAAACAGCTGGGTTTGCTGTGATATCCGTCGGGAAGATCGCAGATATTTTTGACGGGGAAGGGATTACCGAGTCGAACAAATCCAGAAGTTCTGTTCATGGCATGGAGCAGACGATTGAAATAGCCAAACGGGAATTTGAAGGGCTGTGCTATGTGAATCTGGTAGATTTTGACGCTTTGTGGGGACACCGCAGAGATGTGGAAGGGTATGCCGCAGAGCTGGAAAAATTTGACGTTAAACTGGGAGAACTTTTAACGCTTCTTCAGGAAGATGATCTGTTGATCCTTACGGCGGATCACGGTAATGATCCGACCCATACCGGTACGGACCATACCAGGGAAAAGGTGCCGTTTCTGGCTTATTCGCCATCTTTCCGGGGGCATGGAGCACTGGAAGAAGAGGATACGTTTGCGGTGGTGGGGGCGACCATTGCAGATAATTTTCAGGTTGCGATGCCGGAGGGAACTATCGGGCACTCTTTGTTGGAGAAGTTGCTTTAGGAGATCCGGTGTTCTGCATGATTTTCCTTACGGAGGAAGGAGTACAGCCGTAGATTTTTTTGAAGGTCTGGTTCAATAGTTTCTGATTCAGAAAGCCGTTTTGTTCTGCGATCTCATGTATGGGCAAGTCTGTGCGCGTCAGATCCTGGTATATGTGAGAGATACGTACCTCTCCGACATACTGGAGGAAAGAGATCCCCATATATTTTTTAAAGAACCGGCAGAAATATTCCTTGGTCAGACCCAGATGGTCTGCCATATCCTGAAGCGATATGGGGGAGCGGAAGTTTTCTTCCACATAGGTAATGACATCCCGGATCCGGTCGATGCTGATCCGGTCGGATGAGGGAAGGTGAAAGGCGGCACGTGCAGAGAAGTGGCGGATCAGATGTGCGAGTACCTGGATGATGATGCCTTCAGACTCCATGGTCAGGGCGGGGGCGTCTTCGATATAGAGGCGGGTCAGTTCTTCCATCATCTGGCAGATCCTCCGGTATTCAGTAAACTGTGCGTCTGTGATTTCATCCGGAAGGCATCGTATGTGATATAGGGCGATGTCTGGAAGATATTTTTCCATATAGGTTCTGGAGATGTGGACACAGATAAACATGGATGTATCGGAATAGGTGTACGTACTGTGCACCTGCCGAGAATCGATTACCGTAAGCTGCTTTTTGGGAATATGGTATTTGTGATCTTCAATCTGGATATCTGCTTCTCCGTTCAGCTGATAGAGGAGCTCAATCTCCTCGTGCCAGTGCAGCGGCCGGTATCCGCCTGGAACAGTGTAATAGGCAATCTGGATGCCCAGGTGATTGATTTCCTGAAATGTTTCGTAATAAGGCGTATTCAATGCGGGTACTCCTTTCGGAAAGATTGTTTTTGAATATATGAATAAAAATGCGTGGAATCAGAGAATTCTCCTGGTATGAACAGATTAAGTGAAAACAGTGAGAATGTCAATATCGACTTAAAACAAGTCAAAAAAGGTACTTTTTTAATCGATTGTAAGGCATTATGATAATATATGTAAAGAGAAAACAACCACAGAAATGAAAGGAGAACTCATATGAAAACAATAAAAGAAGCAATCAGAAATTATTTCCGTGAAAACGCATCCATTATCGCAGGAGGACTTCTTATGATGAATGGAAATATTACATCTTATCACCTTCAGTACATGACAAAATAAGTCAGAGGTACGAAAGATGATAAAACGAAAGAAGAAAAAACCAATCCGGTAGAGCGTGATCGCCAGAGGGCGCAGTGCTTTGCCGGATTTTTTAATGGGGTCAGACCCCTTCCCAGGAACCGCGAAACAGCGTATGGGGTCAGACCCCATACTGGTCCCGGTACTGCCGCAGGGTCATACCGGTCCATTTTTTGAAGACTTTTCCCAGATGGCTCTGGGAGGAGAAACCGAGATAGGTGGCGATCTCAATGTAGGAATAGGGGGAGTAGGTTAACAGGTTTTTGGTAAGGTTTACTTTTTCACGGAGGATGAATTCGGTAATAGTGATTCCCTCGTGGTTTTTGAATATTTCTGAAAGATAATTCGCGTTGAGATAGAGCTGTTCGGCGATATCCTGGACGCGGATTTTTTCGTGCAGATGTTTGAAAATGTAATCTTTGCAGGCATCGATCCGCGGATTCTGGTCCTTGCGCCGTGACCCTTTTTTTTGCTGTTTAAGCTCTGCGACCATTTCCGTGTACCGGTATTCAAATTGGTGCATCAAATTGGTGAGCATGACGGGATCGGAGACTTCTTCGAATTTACGGATGAAGACATCGCTCATGGAGAAGGAAACCTCCGGCAGCAGTCCGCCGCGGATGGCGGCGCGGCTGGCAAGAGTGACGACGACGATACCCAGATTCCGGGCATGGCGGATTTTGTATGAAGGTGGGATCCGGTGTAGGAACCGCTGCTCTTGGATGGATTTTGCAGGCCGGAGGATTTGACGCGGCGCTGGAAGTTCAGTCCGCTTCCTCACTGGCAGCGATCAACTTCGCGTTTGCCTGGGTACCGGTGATCACATCGGTGATCTGTATCATTTGTATGGCCTTGTTCAATCTGGATAAATATTATGGACAGGTGACCGCAGATCTGACAGCCGGCAGACACAGAGGAGAGTCATAAAATACTGGAATCAATAGAAATCAAGAAGGACAAAGGATGGCGTATGACGGCATCCTTTGTCCTGCAATAGGAGAGGGTTTATGAAGAATCATGAATTGCTGTTTGGAACGGCGTATTATCCGGAATATATGCCATATGACCGGGTGGCACAGGATTTAGACATGATGAAGAAGGCGGGAATGAATGTGGTCCGGATTGCGGAATCCACCTGGAGTACCCTGGAGCCCCGGGACGGCGTGTTTGATTTCGGGTACGTGGACCGGGTTCTGGAAGAAGCCGGCAGGCGCGGGATGAAAGTGATCATCGGAACGCCTACCTATGCGCTGCCTTCCTGGCTGGTGAAGAAGGATCCGGATGTGATGGTGGTCACCCGGGAGGGTCAGGCCAGATATGGACACCGCCAGCTCTATGATCTTTGGAATCCCACCTTCCGCTTCCATGCGGAACGCGTGATCCGGCGGCTTGCGGAGCATACGGCGGGACATCCGGCGGTGATCGGATTCCAGATTGACAATGAGACGAAGCATTATGGAAATGACGGGGAAGAAGTGCAGAAGCGCTTCCGGGAATACCTCCGGGGAAAATACGGTGATACCGAGACGTTTAACCGGACGTTCTGTCTGGCCTATTGGAGCAATTCCATCGATCGCTGGGAGGATTTGCCGGATATGCGCGGCTGTGTCAACGGCGGCCTGATGGGAGAATACGAGGCTTTTAAACGGAGGCTGGCGGCCGGTTATCTGGAGTGGCAGGCGGAGCTGATCCGGGAGTATAAAAGAGAGGATCAGTTCATTACCCACAACCTGGATTTTGAGTGGAAGAAATTCGGAGCAGACATTGCGCAGGACGGCTATTCTTACGGAGTACAGCCGGATATGAACCATCGGGAAGCGGCCTCATGCCTGGATCTGGCCGGTACGGACATTTATCATCCTACTCAGGACGAGCTGACCGGGGCGGAAATCGCCTTCTGCGGAGATGCTGTCCGCAGTCTGAAGCAGCAGAGTTATCTGGTGCTGGAGTGTCAGGCCCAGGCGTTCAAATACTGGACGCCATATCCGGGACAGCTCCGGCTCCATGCATACAGCCATCTGTCCAGCGGAGCCATGGGACTTTTGTACTGGAACTGGCATTCCATTCATAACGGATATGAGACCTACTGGCGCGGTCTTCTAAGCCACGATCTTCAGGAGAATCCGGCATACCGGGAAGCTGCCGTCATTGGAAAAGAATGGAAGGAACACGGACGGGAGCTGGCGGGGACGAAACAGCCTTCCCGCATTGCGCTGCTGGTGGATAACCGTTCACTGGAAGCCTTGCGGTGGTTTCCCATTGACCGGGATCTTAGCTACAACGACGTGGTGCGATGGATGTATGACAGCCTCTATGAACTGAATCTGGAATGTGACGTGGTGGATGTGGAAGGCCTGGAAGAAGGCCGGTATGATATGATCGTAACGCCGGCGCTGTACTGTGCGGACGAAAATCTGATCCGGCGTCTGGACGATTTCGTGCAAAAGGGCGGCGTGCTGGTGTCTTCGTTCCGCTCCTTTGTGGCAGATTCTCACAGCACGGTATATCCCGACGCTCTGCCGTATGGCCTGACCGGATGCTTTGGAATGTCCTATCAACAGTTTTCTGAACCCGGCCGGACCCGGCTGGGAGGAGAACCGGTATCTTGTTTTATGGAATTGCTGAAACCGGATACGGCAAAGACCCTGGCGGCGTACGAGCACCGTTACTGGGGAGAATATGCCGGAATTACCGGAAATCATTACGGAGCCGGCTGGGCATATTATATTGGATGCTATACATCCGGACCGATGCTGAAGGAGGTATACCAGGAAGCGGCCCAAAGGGCAGGAATCCGGATATCCGAACTTGTCTGGCCGGTGACAGTGCGCAATTGTATGACTTCGGATGGAAAAGCACTGCATTATATTCTGCATTATAGTGAAGAAGAAAGAGAAATCCCATGTCCGTATCTCTTGGCAGAAGATCTTTTGACGGGAAACATTTATAAAAGAGGGGATCGGATTCATCTGAGGGATTGGGATGTGGTGATATTAAGAGAGGAAGAGGACATATGAAAGCTGAAATGATCATGACGACAGAAGTATCCTATCCGGACCAGGAGCGGGCGTGGCTTTTCTTTCTGCCGGATGACGGAACGGAGAATGAGGTTATCAATCTGTATCCGCAGATTCGGGAGCAGGAGCTGGAAGGGTTCGGAGGAGCCGTGACAGACGCGGCCGGTTATGTGTTTTCTCAGATGTCTGAGGCACAGCGAGAAGAGATGCTGGACGCGTACTTTGGGGAAAACGGGATGCATTATAACCGGGTGCGCCTGCATATGGACAGCTGCGATTTTTCCACCCGGCTCTATGAGGCGGATCCGGATGCGGACGATAAGGAACTGAAACATTTTTCCTTTGCAGAGACGGAGCGGTATATGATTCCGCTGCTTGAGGCAGCGCAGAAGCGCGCTGGAAAGAATCTGAAGCTGATGCTGTCAGCCTGGTCCCCGCCGGAGTATATGAAGACCAATGGCAGCCGGCTGGGCGGAGGCTCGCTGAAAAAAGAATATTATGGAAGATGGGCGGCTTATATCTGCCGTTATATCGAAGAATTTCAGAAGCGTGGTTTCCAGGTGGAGCGGATCTCCATTCAGAACGAACCGGTGGCGGTGCAGACCTGGGATTCCTGTGTCTACACTCCGGAGGAAGAGAAAGAGTTTTTAAAGGACCATTTGTATCCGGAGCTGCAGAAACGAGGACTGGATCAGGTGGAAGTATTTGCCTGGGATCACAACAAGGAAAGAATGTTTGAGCGGGCGGAAATGCTGCTGGATCTGGAGACGGACCCGATGCTGGCTGGATTTGCTTTCCACTGGTACAGCGGAGATCATTTCGAAGCGCTGGATCTGGTGCGGAAGCATCACCCGGCAAAGAAACTGATCTTATCCGAGAGCTGTCTGGAATTTGGCAAGTATGACAAAGGACTGGAAACGGAGAACGCGGTCCGGCTGGCCCATGATATGATCGGAAATCTGAACCACGGGATGTGTGCTTTCTATGACTGGAATCTTCTGCTGGACGCACAGGGAGGTCCGAATCATCAGAACAACTACTGTGACGCGTCCTTGTTCCATGATGATGACGGAAGAAAATATGTGGTGGCGCTGGAGTGGGAGACCCGGGAAGGGTATGAGAAGCCGGGGGCTATCTGCATGGTGGAATATGATCCGGAAAAACAGGAGATTCTGGGTTATCCCAGGCGGATCTGGAGCGGCGGGACGGACCGGGGCTGTATTGAAGCGCCGCATCTGACGAAAAAGGACGGCAGATATTATATCATGTGCGCGGAAGGCGGCACCGGCTATAATCATTGCGTAACCATGGGGCGCTCAGATAAGGTGTGGGGTCCTTATGAGAAGGATCCGGAGAATCCAATCCTGACGTCTGTGCCGGGAGCTTCTTATGAAAGGCATGATCCGGATCATCTGAAACCAAAGTATTACAATCCCGAATCCGTCCTGCAGAAATCCGGACACGGAAGTTATGTGGAAACGCCGGATGGAGAAGTCTATCTGGTTCATCTGACCGCCCGGCCTTTTGTACCGGAACTGCGCTGCACCCTGGGACGGGAGACGGCGATCCAGAAGATGGAATGGACCAAAGACGGATGGCTGCGTCTGGAAGGAGGCGGCAATCTGGCGAAACTGATGGTGCCGGAGAGCAGACTGCCGGAATATCCGATGCCGGGAATCCCGGAGTATGATGATTTTGACAGTCCGGAGCTGGGAAACTGGTATTATGCGCCCAGGATTATGCCTCAGCGGTTTGCGGATGTGAAGACGCGGCTCGGCTATGTGCGGATCCGGGGACAGGAATCCCGGACTTCGTTGAATAAGGTAAGCATTCTGGCACGGAAGCTGACCAGCGTCTACGCCCGCGTGACCACAAAGATGGAATTTACGCCGGAAGTTCATCAGCACAGCGCCGGACTGATCCTGTATTATGACAATATGAATTATATTAATCTGCGGAAATATTACAGTGAAACCCTGGGAGGAAGCGCACTTTCCATCATCCACTTGGAAAATGGGGAGAAGACCGAGTTTTTGAATACCAGGATTCCGGTAGAAGAGGGACCAATATGGCTGCGCCTTTGGATTCAGGGCAGGAAATCCTGGTTTGAATGGAGCTATGACGGAGAAAAATATACAAAGATCGGCAGAGTCTTTGATACTACCCGATTTTCGGATGAATATTGCCAGTACGGCGAATTTACCGGAACCATGGTGGGACTGACCTGCGCGGACCGGGTGAAACACCAGCATTATGCGGATTTTGACTTTTTTGAATATATAGCGGATGAGAAAAAGCCAGTTGAATAGTTCCGTATAAAAGGAAAGCGGCATCCGGGAATTCCCGGATGCCATACTTCAGGAGGGGGGAGATAGTCGAAAAAATTTCAACTATCTTGTTTGTGTTATAGTTAAAAAGTGTGTCCAAATCATGTTCAAAATCTAAAAAACGGAAAATTGCACAATTCCTTGTCAATTTCTGATTTATGAGCTATAATGAAAAAAGTGAAATTACAACTTGCCAAAGATGCGGGTGCATCTGTATGGCAGAAGGAATTGGAGGAAGTAAATATGTTAGTATCAGCAAAAGAGATGCTTGAAAAAGCAGTGGCAGGCCACTATGCGGTTGGACAGTTCAACATCAACAACCTGGAGTGGACAAAGAGTATCCTTCTTACAGCAGAAGAGTGCAAGTCACCTGTAATCCTGGGCGTATCTGAAGGCGCAGGAAAGTATATGACAGGATTCAAGACCGTTGCAGCCATGGTTTCTGCAATGATCGATGAACTTGGAATCACAGTTCCGGTTGCACTGCACCTGGATCACGGTACTTATGAAGGATGTTATAAATGTATCGAAGCTGGATTCTCATCCATCATGTTTGACGGATCTCACTATCCGATCGAAGAGAATGTAGCGAAGACAAAAGAACTGATTGCAGTCTGCAAAGAGAAAGGGATGTCTCTGGAAGCTGAAGTTGGTTCTATCGGCGGAGAAGAAGACGGCGTAATCGGACAGGGTGAATGTGCAGATCCGAAGGAATGTAAGATGATCGCTGATCTTGGCGTAGATATGCTGGCAGCAGGTATCGGCAACATCCATGGCAAATATCCTGCAAACTGGGCAGGTTTAAGTTTTGAGACTCTGGATGCGATCCAGCAGCTGACAGGCGATATGCCTCTGGTTCTTCACGGTGGTACCGGAATTCCGGAAGATATGATCAAGAAAGCTATCGACCTTGGCGTAGCGAAGATCAATGTTAATACCGAGTGTCAGTTATCTTTTGCAGATGCTACACGTAAGTATATTGAGGCAGGAAAGGATCTGGAAGGAAAAGGCTTCGATCCTCGTAAACTGCTGAAACCGGGCGCAGATGCAATTATGCAGACGGTAAAAGAGAAGATGGAATTATTTGGTTCTGTAGGAAAGGCTTAAGACGTAATAAGATAAGAAGCTGCTTGCCTTTTTTGTCTGATTGCGTTATACTAACGGACATAATTGAAGAAGAAAGGCGTTCCGGCCGTAAGCCGGAGTGCCTTTTTCTGATTCGCCTGTGGCGGCAGGGAAGACTAAGATAGAAAGGAATTATGTAAAGTATGAGTGAAGCACTGAATGTAGCTGAAATATTTGGCGAAGATGTATTCAACGATACCGTGATGCAGGAAAGACTGCCGAAGAAGGTCTATAAAGATCTGAAGAAGACCATCGAGGAAGGAAAAGAACTGGATCTGGCAACTGCGGACGTGATCGCCCATGAGATGAAGGAATGGGCCATTGAAAAGGGGGCAACCCATTATACCCACTGGTTCCAGCCTCTGACTGGCGTTACGGCAGAAAAGCATGATTCTTTCATTTCGGCTCCGCTGCCAAGCGGTAAAGTACTGATGAGTTTTTCCGGAAAAGAGCTGATTAAGGGAGAACCGGACGCATCTTCATTCCCTTCCGGAGGCTTGAGAGCCACGTTTGAGGCGCGAGGCTATACAGCCTGGGATTGTACGTCTCCTGCATTTGTCAGAAAAGACGCTGCAGGCGCTACGCTTTGTATACCGACAGCATTCTGCTCCTATACCGGGGAAGCGTTGGATCAGAAGACGCCGCTTCTACGATCTATGGAAGCGATTAATGTACAGGCGCTCCGTCTGATCCGTCTGTTCGGAAATACGACGGCGAAGAAAGTGACTCCGTCTGTGGGAGCGGAGCAGGAGTATTTCCTGGTGGACGCGAAGAAATTCCGGGAAAGAAAGGACCTGATCTACGCAGGCCGTACCCTGTTCGGAGCGATGCCGCCCAAGGGCCAGGAATTGGACGATCATTACTTTGGAACACTCCGTCAGCGGATTGCCGGATTTATGAAGGATGTGAATATTGAGCTGTGGAAGGTGGGGGTATCCTCCAAGACCCAGCACAACGAGGTGGCTCCGGCCCAGCATGAACTGGCGCCTATTTACGCAGAGGCCAATGTGGCGGTAGACCACAACCATCTGGTTATGCAGACGCTGAAAAGAGTGGCAGGACAGCACGGCATGAAATGTCTGCTTCACGAAAAACCTTTCGCAGGCGTGAATGGTTCCGGTAAGCATAATAACTGGTCGCTGGTAACGGATGAAGGGAAGAATCTGATGGATCCGGGGAAGACGCCCCATGAGAATATTCAGTTTCTTCTGGTTCTGACCTGTATTCTGAAGGCGGTTAACGAGCATGCAGACCTGCTGCGGGAATCTGCAGCAGATCCGGGAAATGACCACCGGCTGGGAGCGGACGAGGCGCCGCCGGCGATCATATCAGTTTTCCTGGGCGAGCAGCTGGAAGATGTGATGGAGCAGCTGATTATGACTGGAGAAGCCACTCACAGCCTCAAAGGAGGTAAACTGGAAACGGGTGTCAGCACACTGCCGAATCTTGCAAAAGATGCTACAGACCGCAATCGTACTTCGCCGTTTGCCTTTACCGGCAATAAATTTGAGTTCCGTATGGTGGGATCCCGGGATTCCATCGCAGGACCGAACGTGGTACTGAACACTATTGTGGCAGAGGCATTTGCAGACGCCTGCGATGTCCTGGAATCTGCCGATGATTTTGAGATGGCGGTACACGATCTGATTAAGAAATATGCTACGGAGAATTACCGGATCGTTTTCAATGGAAACGGATATTCGGAAGAATGGGTGAAAGAAGCCGAGAGAAGAGGGCTTCCCAATATTCCGTCCATGGTGGAGTCGATTCCGGCGCTGACGACAGATAAGAATGTGGCCATGTTCGAACGCTTTAATGTCTTTACCAGAACAGAACTGGAATCTAGGGTGGAGATTAAGTTCGAAAGTTATTCCAAAGCTATGAATATTGAAGCCCGTACAATGATTGATATGGCCAGCAAACAGTTTGTTCCGGCGTTTATCAAATATACCAGAGAACTGGCGGACACAGTGAATGCAGTTAAGGAAGCCGGAGCCGATGCTTCGGTCCAGCTGGATATTTTGAACGAAGTAACGGAATATCTTGCTGAAACCAAACGGACCCTGGAGAAGTTAAAAGAAGTGACAGCGCAGGCGTGTACCATGGAGGAAGGGGAAGCGCAGGCGAGATATTATCATTTTCATGTTGTTCCTGCTATGGAAGCTTTGCGCGCGCCGGTGGATGCGCTGGAAATGATTGTAGATAAAGAAGCTTGGCCAATGCCTTCTTATGGAGATTTGATTTTTGAAGTATAAAAGACCAGTGGTTTAGAAATTCCTTAGAAAATTTTAAGAACCTTGTACTTGGAATGGATATATGATTATGCTATTCTTAGTGCAAGGTTTTTGCTTTGTGAAAAGCTTTAGACAGATTGCAAGGTTCAGAAGGAGAAATAGATATGACTAGAAAAGAATTCCTGGACGGACTCAGAGAAAAGCTGTCCGGAAGTCTGCCTGCGGCAGAAGTCCAGAATCATATTGCCTACTATAACGATTATATTAAGGAAGAAGTAAAAAAAGGAAGGCGGGAAGAAGATATCCTGGAAGAGCTGGGAGATCCATGGGCCATTGCCCGGTCCCTGATCGGAGCATCCGGGGCTCAGAGTAGGACTGCAGGGGAGACTTATTATGAACCAGAGCCTGGACGGAACTCCAGGCGCGACTCTGCCAGCCGGGGGAAAGTCCATGTGTTCGGCCTGGATACCTGGTGGAAGAGTCTGCTTTTTCTGCTGGGAGTGATCGGCGTGCTGGTGCTGGTGATTGCAGTGATCGGCGGGATATTGTCTTTGTTGGCGCCTATCCTGGTTCCGCTGTTATTGATTGTAATTGTAATGAGAATGATAAACAGACGGCGGTGACGCCTGGAAAAAGTAAAAGACCGATGGGGGAGCCATCGGTCTTTTGAGGGGAGTATAAATAATTAATAAGGGGTTGTAGAAAGATTCCTTTCTACATTGACTAGTATAATATAGGAAAAGGCAAAAAGCAAGAAAAATATTAAAAAAACCTTAATTATTTGAAAAAAATTTTTTGAAAAGGATGTACATAGATTGACGGCAAACGGTAATAATAACCTTGTAATCAAATTGATTAGGAGGAATTGACATGGCAAAAAATTATCAATCATCCAACAGTAAGAACAGCTCTCAGAACGGGAGTCAGAATGGCATGAACAAGCAGACGTCTGAAAAAAACACATCCAAGAATGCATATGGAAAGAATAACTCAACAAAAAACTATTCTTCCAATGCTTCTGATTACAGCGACAAGTATTAATATCGGATGGCTGCATTCAGCAAAGAAAGCAAGAGGCTGCGGGCAGAGAAGAGTTCTCTGTCCGCGGTTTCTTTTTTATGCTGTCGGATTGACAAATAGGAGGAAAAACAAGTAAGATGAAAAATAAGAGTATTCAATTGAGTTGGAGATGATTATGAAATATATAGAATTGATCGCACCCTGCCATTTTGGCCTGGAGGCGGTGCTGAAAAGGGAAATTATGGATCTGGGTTATGAGATTTCAGAGGTGGAAGACGGAAGGGTCACTTTCCTGGGAGACGCAGAAGCAGTCTGCCGCGCCAATATCTTTCTTCGGACAGCGGAGCGGATTCTGGTAAAAGTGGGAAGTTTTTCCGCAGTCACATTCGATGAATTGTTTGAAAAAACCCGCAGTCTCCCGTGGGAAAACTATATCCCGAAGGATGGAAAATTCTGGGTAGCCAAGGCGGCGTCTGTAAAAAGTAAATTATTCAGTCCTTCCGACATCCAGTCCATCATGAAAAAAGCTATGGTGCGCAGGCTTCAGGAGCGATATGGAATCGAGTGGTTTCCGGAAAACGGCGCGGAATATCCGGTACGGGTATTTCTGATGAAAGATAAGGTGACGGTGGGAATCGATTCATCTGGTGTGTCTCTTCACAAAAGAGGATACCGGGAAGTGTCCGGCAAGGCGCCGATTACGGAGACGCTGGCGGCTGCTCTAATCCTTTTGACTCCATGGAAAAGGGACCGGATTTTGGTAGATCCGTTCTGTGGAAGTGGAACGTTCCCCATTGAGGCGGCTATGATGGCGGCTCATATTGCTCCGGGGATGAACCGTTCCTTTACGGCGGAGGCCTGGACCAATCTCATTCCACGCAAACTGTGGTACGACACAGTCAATGAAGCGAATGATCTGATGGAAGACGGCATCGAAGTGGATATCCAGGGATATGATGCGGAAGAAGAAGTGATCCGTATTGCCAGGAGGAATGCAAGAGAAGCTGGAGTAGAACGCCTGATTCATTTTCAGAAACGAGATGTAAGGGAGCTGAACCATCCGAAGAAATATGGATTTATTATTACAAATCCCCCTTATGGAGAACGTCTGGAAGACAAGAAGGACCTGCCGGAACTCTACCGAGCCTTTGGCGAGAGTTTCCGGAGACTGGATTCCTGGTCGGCTTACATGATTACTTCTTATGAAGATGCAGAGCGTTATTTTGGAAGAAAAGCTGATAAAAACCGGAAGATCTATAATGGAATGCTGAAGACCTATTTTTATCAGTTTCAGGGACCGAAACCGCCAAGAAAGCCGAAAAATGACAGATAGAAGATTCGGGTTTAACGGATTTATATATGGAAAGGAAGAGACCTATGATAGATAAAATCATATTTGCAACGGGAAATGAACATAAGATGATCGAGATCCGGATGATCTTAAGCGATCTGGGGCTGGAGGTTCTGTCTCAGTCCGAGGCCGGACTCCATGCGGATGTAGTGGAAGATGGGAGTACTTTTGAGGAGAACGCGCTGATCAAAGCCACGAAAATTGCAGAGGCGGCAAGAGTTGTGGAGGAATATAGAAGCGCTGTGGTATTGGCGGATGACTCGGGATTGGAGATTGATTATCTGAATAAAGAGCCTGGAATCTATTCGGCCCGGTATATGGGAGAAAACACTTCTTATGATATTAAGAATCAGGCGTTGCTGGACCGTCTGGAAGGAGTAGAGGATGAGAAACGTACGGCGCGGTTCGTCTGTGCCATAGCAGCCGCATTTCCGGATGGAAGTACGGCAGTGGTACGCGGCACCATGGAAGGAATCATTGGACATGAGATCGCCGGAGAGAATGGATTTGGCTATGATCCCATCTTTTATCTGCCGGAATACGGCTGTACCAGCGCCCAGCTGGCCCCGGAGAAGAAAAACGAACTGAGCCATAGAGGCGAAGGGCTGAGAAAAATGAGAACGATACTGGAAGAGAAACAAAATGCAATTTAGCAATGGGGAAACGCAAGTATGAAGATATTGATTGTCAGTGATACGCATAAATCCCACCGTAATCTGGAGCGTGTGATCGAGATGGAAAAGCCTTTTGACCTCTTGATTCATCTGGGAGATGTGGAGGGGGCGGATGATTATATAGAAGCTCTTGTAGACTGTCCGGTCCACATTGTCCGCGGAAACAATGATTTTTTTTCAGATCTGCCGGCGGAAAAGGAGATTATGATTGATGGAAACCATGTGTTTCTCACTCATGGCCATTATTATTATGTGTCCATGGGGGAAGAGCGTATACGTAAGGAGGCAAAAGGCCGGGGAGCGGATGTCGTCATGTACGGTCATACTCACATGCCATCGATAACGGAGGAAAATAATCTGATTATGCTGAATCCGGGCAGTATCGCGTATCCCAGACAGCAGGGGAGACATCCTAGCTATATTGTGATGGATACGGATGAGAAAGGGCAGACAGGCTTCGAAATCCGTTATTTGTAGAGAAATTAAAAAATAAAGAGATAAAAATGAAAAAAATGTTGACAAGCCTGTGACAATCATATATAATCATTGTTGTCTCGCGAGGAACGGGACAGCAAATTGTCGGGGTGTGGCTCAGCTTGGCTAGAGCGCCTGGTTTGGGACCAGGAGGTCGCAGGTTCGAATCCTGTCACCCCGATAGTCCGCGGGTGTAGTTCAATGGTAGAACACCAGCCTTCCAAGCTGGATACGTGGGTTCGATTCCCATCACCCGCTTCTTGTGAGTCTGTAGCTCAGCTGGATAGAGCAACGGCCTTCTAAGCCGTAGGTCGAGGGTTCGAATCCCCCCAGGCTCGTTAGAACCACGACAATTGAATAATGCGGTACTTAGTTGGACGCTTGGTTCGATAAGTAATATATATGGTGGGTATGGTGCAGTTGGTTAGCGCGCCAGATTGTGGTTCTGGATATCATGGGTTCGAGTCCCATTACCCACCTTTTTTTCTTTTTATTGGGCTATCGCCAAGCGGTAAGGCACAGGACTTTGACTCCTGCATTCGTTGGTTCGAATCCAACTAGCCCAGTTATTATGCGGGCGTGTAGCTCAGGTGGTAGAGCACTTGACTTTTAATCAAGTTGTCCGGGG
>CASEIR010000019.1 GCA_949287925.1 uncultured Lachnospiraceae bacterium | reverse complement strand
GGACGTGCTCCGGAAGCTTTTTCCCGTTTATAGAAGCCTGCAGGCCCGGGATCAGGCTCTCCAGGATGAGCGTGGTCTTGCCGGAGCCGGACACGCCGGTGATCACGGTCAGCTTTCCCTTGGGAATGTCCGCTTCCAGGGGCTTCACGGTGTGGATCGGACCGGTGGAGAGATGGATCCTGCCCTCGGAGAACATTTCTTCCGGCGATGCCTGGCGTCTCTCGTGGATCTCGGCAGAGCCTGCAAGAAACGGTCCGATCATGGAGGCTGGATCTGCAGAGATTTCTTCTATCGTGCCCTCTGCGATCACACGGCCGCCGTCAGCTCCGGCGCCGGGACCCATCTCGATGATCCAGTCCGACTCGGAGAGGATCTGGGTGTCGTGGTCCACCAGGATCACGGAGTTACCGTCCGCGATCAGGTCGTGCATCACACCGGTCAGCCCGACGATATTGGACGGGTGAAGCCCGATGGACGGCTCATCCAGCACGTACAGGACGCCGGTCGTGCGGTTGCGGACGGCACGGGCGAGCTGCATCCGCTGTCTCTCGCCAGTGGAGAGGGTGGAGGAAGCCCGGTCCAGCGTCAGATACCCCAGCCCCAGATCGAGCAGCCGTTTTGCCACGGTCTGAAAAGATTCGCAGATGCTTTCCGCCATGGAACGCATCTCTTCCGGGAGAGACGCGGGGACGCCTCTGACCCATTCCGCCAGATCCAGGAGCGTCATCCGGCACGCCTCATCGAGCGAGATGCCCCGAAGCTTCGGCGCTCTTGCTGCCTCGGAGAGACGGGAGCCTTCGCAGTCCGGGCAGATCTCTTCCTTCAGAAACTTTTCCACACGCTTCATGCCCTTTTCATCCTTGACTTTTGCCAGGGCGTTTTCCACGGTATAGACTGCATTGTAATAGGTAAAATCGAGCTCGCCTGCCTGGTTGGATTTTTTTGCTTTATAGAAGATGTGCTTCTTCTCCGCAGGACCATTGTACACGATCTCTTTTTCCTTCTCGGTCAGATCACGGAAGGGTACGTCGGTGCGTACGCCCATTTCCCGGCAGACATCGGTCATCAGAGACCACATCAGGGAGTTCCAGGGGGCGACAGCGCCTTCGTCGATTGTCAGCGATTCGTCTGGCACAAGTGTGGAGCGGTCCACAGTGCGGACAGTGCCTGTGCCGTCGCAGGTGCGGCAGGCTCCCTGGCTGTTGAAGGCAAGCTCCTCCGCAGACGGTGCGTAGAAGTGGACGCCGCACTCCGGACAGACCAGCTCCTGCTCCGCGGCGACCGCCAGGGTGGGCTTGTGGTAGTGTCCGTTTGGGCACCTGTGGCTTGCAAGCCGGGAATACATCAGGCGGAGGCTGTTGAGAAGCTCAGTGCCTGTGCCGAAGGTGCTGCGGATGCCCGGGACTCCCGGCCGCTGGTGGAGGGCGAGGGCAGCAGGCACGTACAGAACATCATCCACGTCGGCTTTGGCAGCCTGGGTCATACGCCGCCTGGTATACGTGGAAAGGGAATCCAGATATCTCCGGGATCCTTCGGCGTAGAGGACGCCCAGGGCGAGGGAAGATTTGCCGGATCCGGACACGCCGGCGATGCCGACGATCTTCCCCAGAGGAATGTCTGCGTCTATGTTTTTCAGATTGTGGACCCGCGCGCCGCGGATCAGCATTTTATCGATCATGAAGGTCACCTTCCTTTATGGCTTTTGTGATAGTGAGATTGAGAAATCCTGCCGATTTGCACAACTATTATCAAAGCTATTCCGATGTCGGTATAGCTTTGACTATTCCGATAAATCAACTATACCGATATTTTCTGAAACTGCCTGATAAACTATAAATACAACAGGGATATCTCGGCATAGTTTTTCTTGGATTTTCGGAATTATTGTTGCATGCTTAAAGCACTAAGTTAAGGAGGAATTAAGTCATGCAACAAAAACTTACAAATGCAACCTTGGAAGAACTTATAGAAAAGGTCATCCAACAACTCGAAGATGCCGGTTTTGATACGGGGACAATCCGTAATTACAAGTTATTCTATAAACGGTTAATAAAACTGGCAGCTTCGCTCAACAAAACACATTTTGATGATGAACTTGCCGATTTGTTTATCAAAGACAATGCTTATGTAAAAGACGGTGGATACAACCATACCAGATTTTTATATCACAGCCGATGTATACGATTTATAGAATCGCTGTTATCATCCGGAGAAGTTGACTGGAGTATTTACCACTCACTCCCGGCCAGAGAGTTATCATCAGATGATTTCGTATCTCATCTGCATATTTATGATGATTCACTCAAAAATGATGGTCTAAAAACGAATACGATCAATGGATATCATCGTTTTGTATTGTATTTTTTGTCATATCTTGAAGATAAAGGTTACCATCAGTTTTCTGAGATTAAAAAGGGGGATGTTTCTTTATTTATTGTTCTTGTATGCCAGGAACACTATGCACCTACAAGCCTGGGGGCTCATCTTCCGGGTTTGAAACGCTTTTTGGAACTTTTTCCTGAAACGAAACCGTTTACTATTGAAATCCCAGAACGTGTAAGAAGGAAACAGGATATCACACCGTCTTATACAGATGATGAATTGGAACGGATAGAAGATTTCCTTCTGGAAAATAAACTTTCTGCAAGAGACCGGGCGATTGCACTGATCGCGTTCAAAACAGGGCTCAGGGCAGTTGATATATGTGGGTTACAGTTAGATTCCATAGACTGGAAACATGATACGATCTCAATAAATCAGGAAAAAACAGGAAAACCTTTAGTACTTCCCCTGTTTCCGTCATTAGGGAATGCATTAATGGAGTACTTGTTGGATGAACGCCCGCAATCAGAATCCACCTATGTTTTTCTAAGTAAAGTGGCCCCTTTTCATCCTTTAGTAGACCATTCCTCAATATATAATGTATTACGAAAAGTCCTTGTGGAGGCGGATGTTGCCCCACAAGGAAGGATAAGCGGAACGAGAATGTCCAGGCACAGCTACGCATCACAACTATTGCGCAGGGGAATTCCTCTGACTGTTATTTCAGAAGCACTTGGACATAGTAATCCAAACAGTACTATGAGGTATATCTCGACAGATGACAAAGTGCTTTCCACACTTACGCTTCCACTTCCGAAGGGAGGGGGATATAATGGGTAAATCCATAGTTCAGCTTGCGGATGAATTCGTCATATACAAGCATAGTCTGGGTTACATATATGATACGCAGGAGTATTATCTTAGACGATACTGTAAATTTGAAGCTTCATATGGATGCAGTTCTGTTCTGGAAAAGACAGCTGTCATAAGATACATAGATAGTCTGGCTGGATCTCCCGGAACATTGTATGGTACTGTAAGCGTATTACGCGAGTTTGGCCGGTATTTATATCGGCATGGATGTAAAGATGTCTATATCATTCCGGATAACACGGTTTTTCAGCAGACACCAGCACCTCCATACTTTTTTACACAATCTGAGATTGATGAATTCTTTTGTGCTGTTGATAAAGTAGATCCTCACCCACAATTTAGGGGTCGTGAATACATCGTTCCTGCCTTTTTCAGGATCCTTTATTGCTGTGGAATACGCTGTAAAGAAGCCAGAATGCTTCGATGCGAAAATATATCACTTAGGGAAGGATGGTTTGATATCGTTCAATCAAAAGGTCCTAAAACTCGCCGCATATATATCAATGATGAACTGGGTGATTTTCTAAAGGACTATAACAAAAAGATTGAGCAATTCTACCCAGAAAGGGAGTTTTTCTTTCCAGGATATGATAGCCATAAACATTTGTCGGAAGGATTCGTGGCTGAAAACTTTCGTCGTTTCTGGAATCTTGCATTTCCGGATTTCACAGGGGATATTTATCCTCGCGCCTATGATCTCAGGCACCATTTTGCATGGGCAAACATTAACCGGTGGGCTGCAGATGGAATGGATGTGAATGTCATGCTTCCATATTTAATGCGTTATACGGGACATCAGACGATAAAGCAAACCCTTTACTATTTCCATTTTGTTCCGGATTTTTATACAACATTTCAATGTATGGAACTGTCATTGGAAGATGTTATCCCGGAGGTGCCAGAATGAAAAAAGATCCATTTCATAACAGTACAGTTTTCTGGGATACCGCAAGTGTATTCGTACATCATTATCTTCCAGATATTAGAAAAGTGAGCCCAAACACAGTAATCGCTTATAGAGACAGCATGAACTTTTTCATTGATTATCTGGATACTCAGCAGAATATCAAAAGAAAAGATATCAGCTACAATGATTTTTCAAAAGACACAATACGCTCTTATATGGATTGGATGCTGAATGTCCGGAAACTATCTCCCAAAACATGTAATCTCCGGATTACGGCAATCAATTCGTTCTTGAAGTATTCTACAGATCAATATCCTTCATTAATGGCGATATATGTTGCTGTCAGCAGTCTGGATATGGTAAAAACCACAAGAAAACCAATCGAATTCTTTGAAAGAAAACAGATGAAGGCTTTGTTGAATGCACCTGATCCAAGGACAAGAACAGGAAGGCGTAACCGGATGATGCTTATTCTTCTTTATGATACTGCCGCCAGAGTATCCGAACTTCTGGAACTTACATTGGATAACCTGCACTTGAATGCAGATGTCCCTTATGTTGTTCTTCATGGTAAAGGTGACAAGTACAGGAATGTTCCATTACTTGAGAAAACAAAAAAGCACTTGCTTGCTTATTTACGTGAATTTCATAAGGACTCAGACAAAAGGGAACCTTTGTTTTATGCTATCATGAATGGACAGAAACACAGTCTGTCATCAGATACTTTAGAAAATCTTATAAGAAACAGTGCAAAAGCAGCATGCAATAAAGGAATAGAAATGCCGACGCGATGCCATTGTCATATGATTAGAAAAACAAGGGCAATGGATCTTTATCAGTCGGGAGTCCCGCTAACACATATCCAACAACTGTTAGGTCATGAAGATATTTCTACCACTTCAGGTTTTTATGCATTTGCAACACTGGATACACTTTCCACATCCATGGCTAAAGCCGATGCTTCGGCTAAAGATGAAAAACTATGGAAAGATCCTAAGGCACTGAAACGATTGTATAGACTGTAAAAACTATGCCGATATCGTATGGTTGTAATGATAGGATATCAGGCAGTTTCAGAAAATATCGGTATAGTTGATTTATCGGAATAGTCAAAGCTATTCCGATGTCGGTATAGTAAAGATAACGGTTCCCAGTATATCGCCAGACAGATCAGGCTCTCTCTTTCAAGACTGGGGATTCGGGTCCTCCATGCAAAACCGCGGAGCGGCAAAAGTAAAGGGAAGATTGAAAAGTTCCATCAGGTAGTGGATATGTTTAACCGGGAGGCAAAACTAAAAAACCTCAAAACCCTGGAAGAGTTGAACCGGCTGTGGGCCGTGTTCCTTGATGCGTACTATCATCAAAAGCCCCATGAAGGGATCAGCGAATACTACGAAAGCCTTGGTGCGGCAGTCCCGGAATCAGGGATCACTCCCCTTCAGGAATGGAACCGTGACAGCCGTCCCCTGACCTATCTGGATGTCTCTGTTGTATCCGAAGCATTTCTGCACCATGAGACACGTAAAGTGGACAAGGGCGCCTGTATCAGTTTCAGGGGCAGAAAGTATGAAACGAAACCGGCTCTGATCGGATATAAGGTTGAGATCTCCTATGATCCTGCAGCTCCCGAAACCATTACGGTAAGTTATCCGGGATACGAGCCGTTTACCACACAGCCGGTCAGGATTGGCGAGTTCTGTGATAAGAACCCAACACTTCCTGCTGCGATGCAGGAACAGACTCCGACAACCTCGCGCTTCCTTGATGCGCTGGAAAAGAAACATTCGGAATCGACCCGCCAGATGGCCGATGCAATCTCCTTTGCTTCCTATCGGAAGGAGGTGGATGATCATGTATGAATCCTTCTTTGGAATGGAGCATACACCCTTTGTCCGTGATATCCCAGCTGAGAAACTCTATGAGTCTGATGCATTCCGGGAAACGCTCGGCAGGCTCTGCTATGTAGCAGACCGGCAGATGTTTGCGGTCGTAACAGCGGATCCCGGCTGTGGAAAATCCACTTTGATCCGCAGGTTTTATTCGGAACTTCCGAGGGAAGAATATATCATCCTGTATCTTTCTGATTCCAAGCTGACCCCACGGTGGTTTTATAAGGGGATGCTGGACCAGCTGGGGCTGGAAGCACGGTTCTACCGTGGCGATTCCAAACGTCAGCTCCAACAGCAGATCGAGATCATCCACGGTGTCCAGCATAAAAAGGTGGTATGCGTTCTGGATGAGGCGCACCTGTTGGAGAAAGAAACACTGGAAGAATTCCGTTTTCTTCTGAACTACAGGTTCGATTCTGTAAGTCCCATGGCCGTCGTGCTCGTAGGACAAACAGAACTGTGGGATAACAAGCTGAAACTTCAACGGTACGCAGCAATCCGCCAGCGGATCGATATGTACTGTACACTCCCGCATCTGGACCGGGCAGAAACGGAGAAATATGTCAAAAGCCACATGGACTACGCGGAGTGCAGCCAGGAAATCTTTACTGCCAAAGCAATGGACGAGATCCATAAGGCTTCAGCCGGGATTCCGAGAATGATCAACCGGGTATGCGAAAAATCACTTATGTATGCGTTCCAACAGCAAAAGCGGCTCGTCGATGATTATATGGTCAAGTATGTAGTGGAACACGAAATGCTTGGGACCGTAACCGGATAGAGAAGGTGCCGTCCGGATTCCGGACGGCCCATACACCGGGCATCCTGGCGACAACAAACATAGCAGCTTAAAGACAATTCATGAGAGCAGTTTGATGACAGCTCATGAAATCAGCAACACATAAGTAGAAGTTGATAATTTATTCCTATATTCTCTGTATACAAAAACGCTTTACCAGATTCTATATTATTATAGTGAAGAATGATAACACCAACAGTTGCTACTATTCTTAAAAGTTCAATATTAGAATTTCTATCTTTTGTAACACTCATATTTTTCACCCCTGTTATTTT
>CASEIR010000018.1 GCA_949287925.1 uncultured Lachnospiraceae bacterium | reverse complement strand
TGATATTTTTCTTTTACATATTCCTTGATTTCTTCGTAAGTAGCCTTGGTTTCTGCAGAAGTTGCATCCAATTCATCCAAATCCAAATCGATCTCTATGGTGTCATCTGGTTTTTGTTGGGACAAAAGAACAACCGTCTCCACATGCACCGTATGCGGGAACATATCCACCGGCCTCACTCTCTGTATCTCATACCCATTCCCCCGCAGGTACTTCACATCCCTGGCCAGCGTCGCCGGATCGCAGCTCACATACACCACCCGCTCCGGTTCCATCTTCACGATGGTCTCCAACAGCGTCTCATCACAGCCCTTTCTGGGCGGATCCACCACGATCACGTCCGCCCGGGCCCGTTCGCCGTTCCGTTTCTCATAATCCTCATAATATCCCGGCAGAATCTCTTCTGCTTTTCCCACATAGAATTCCGCGTTCGTAATCCCGTTAGCCTTCGCATTTTCCCTGGCATCATCGATAGCCTGGGGCACGATCTCCACACCATAAACCTGTTTTGCCTTTCTGGCCAGGAATAAAGAAATAGTACCAATGCCGCAATACAAGTCCCACACCGTCTCTTTCCCCGTCAGTCCTGCATATTCCAGCGCCGTGCCGTATAGCTTCTCCGTCTGTGCCGGATTCACCTGATAGAAAGACAAAGGCGAGATACGATAACGCACATCCCCGATGCAATCTGTGATATGATCCTGTCCCCACAGACGCCGGATCTCGCTGCCCATGATTACATTTGTCTTATCCTTATTTATATTGATGGTTATACTGGTCATTCCTTTAATAGAAGACAAACGGCCAGTCAGAACCTCCGCATGCGGGAGTCGGTCTCCGTTAATCACCAGACACACCATGATCTCATCTGTAGCAAATCCATAACGGATCAGCACATGACGCACCAAACCTGCATGATGTCCCTCATCGTAAGGCTCAATTTTATATTCCTCCATATATTCCAGGATCAGGTCCAGAATTCTCCGGTTCACCTCCACGCCGATAGCACAGTCCCCGATGGGAATCAGGCTGTGTGTGCGCCCCGCATAAAAGCCTGCCGCCAGACATCCTTCCCTGTCCCGCCCAATAGGAAACTGAGCCTTATTCCGATACCGAAAAGGATCGTCCATTCCCAGAACCGGTTCCATAACATTATCCAGCAGTTCCTCCGGAACCTCACCAATACGCAGGAGATTTCCCCGCACCTTATCCTCCTTAAACTGCAGCTGCCGGTCATATTTCAGTTCCTGAATCTGGCAGCCTCCACATTTTCTGGACATCTGGCATACCGGATGCATTTCCCGGAACTCCGAAGGCGTAATAATATTCATAAGTCTTGCATATCCATAACTCTTCTTTGCCTTCATCACCTTCGCTTCCACCACGTCGCCGATCACAGCATCTTTCACAAACAACGTGAATCCGTCCACTTTCCCGATTCCCTCGCCAGCGATTCCCATATCCTCGATCTTCAGAGTAACCACATCATTTTTCCGCATAAATATACCTCATTCAGCAATTAGGGACGTAGTAAAATGCAAAAATACTACGTCCCCCGTTAATTATATAACTGTTTTTCTTAGGTTTGTTTCAAACATCCGATTGTACCCCAGCCAGTCTCCTGTGTTTTTATCTTTGAATATTTCGGTCAAAGTCTGCATCTTTGCGTCGGTGCAGTCAGCGAAGTTCAGCGCCATGGCTTCTGCCAATGCAGGTTTCTTTGGCGATCCGTACTCCAGTTCTCCGTGATGCGCTACGATACAGTGCTTCAACTCAGATGCCAGCCGGTCCGGAAAGCCCGGAATGCTGCGGATCGCATCGTTCATCATCTCCACACCGATGACGATATGCCCCAGCAGCTGTCCATCGTCGGTGTAATCATTATCCGGGAATGTAGATAATTCCTTCGTTTTCCCGATATCGTGACAAATAGCCGATGCATACAAGAGATCCTTGTTAAGGATCGGGTATGCGCTTACCATATATTCACAGAAACGCACCACGCTTAAGGTATGCTCCAGCAGTCCGCCGGAGAAGCTGTGATGAACGCTTTTAGCCGCCGAATGGGCTTTGAATTTTTTGATAAATGCCGCGTCGTTTACAAAATAATATTCCACCGCCTGCCGCAGATACGTATTTTGGATCTGTTTAATATATCCCATCAGGCTTTCATACATGCCTTCCGTACTTTTATCGGTGGTGGGCATATAGTCTGCCGGATTGTATTCATCCTCCTGGGCCTTACGGATCTGTTTGATATTCATCTGGAGATTGTTGTTGTAGCTGATGATCTCCCCATATACTTCGATAAAATCCTTCTCGTCATAATCTGCGATTCCGCCGGAATTGGGATCCCAGACTTTGCCGTCCAGGGTTCCCGTCTTATCCTGAAGGATCAGATTATCATAAGGTTTCCCATTTCTTGTCTCCGCGGAACGTTTGCCCTTGCACAGGTAAATGTTCCGGATAGTCTCTCCTTCGCGGAGTGTCTTTATATATCTCATATGTCTGCCTCTTTCTATTCAGTACTTCCGACCGTCACGGTAAATGTGATGTCCACATAACCGCCCGTGCCGCGGCGCTGCCCTTTGAGCTTCACCTTATCTCCTGCTTTCTTCTCCATCAGCAGGTTATGATATACCGATAACGTTGTCACCGTCTCTCCACCCACGGAGGTAATGATATCCCCGGTCTGTATCCCCGCGGCCATCGCCGGTGAATCGGCTTCTACCTCTTTTACATAAACCCCTTTCGGAATTCCCTGTGCTTCGATTTTTTCGGTTACATCGATTCCCCGAAGCCCCACATAAGGAACACTTTCCCCGTTGGAAAGATTTTCAATCACATCCTTTATATCGGAAATTCCATATCCGGTTACCAGGTTCATGCTTTCTTCTTCCGAAATTGTCTGGTCGATCACAGCGACTGCTTCTCCATCCAGATTAAACAAAACTCCGGTACCTCCGTCTGCCGCCGCGATGTCCGTACAGATCAGCCGATATTCTCCATCCGCCGACTCCGTGTAATGGCGATTGGAAGCCACCACGCCGAATCCGACCCCTCCTGTATATCCGAATTGTTTTCCCAGTGCGATCACCGGCGTTCCTCTGGACAGGGAGTTGGAACTTCCCAGCACCGCCGTCTGGATCTGCGTCCAGGTAGACTGCTGAATATCTGAACGTTTGACGGCATATATGCCGAATCCCAGGTTCCCGTCCTTTTTCTTTAATACAGCCGTATAGGTATTCCCGTCTGCAAATGTCACCCGGATATCAGTCGCCTCTTCCAGAATGGTTGTTTTTCCAAAAATCAGAAGTTCCTGCCCATTATCCGCAATGATCAGGCCAGTCACACTGTTCACCGTATCATACGTCTGCGTCGCCCACTCCTGCTCGTCCGTCTGTGCTGTGATCTCTACCACGGCACGGTTCGCATCCAACGCAATCGCCGTCATGGACTGCTGGATCTGACGGTAGCTGTCTGCATCCAGCGTTTCCTTAGTCTGCTGCTCCTGGGCATCCTGCTCCTCTTCCTGCTCCTCTTCCTCCTCCGGAATTGTCACTTGTTCCGGACTTTCCCGGAAAATCTGCTCCATCAGCGGTTTGAACGCACAAAAACCAAAGCAGGCCACGATCCCGAACACCAACCCCAAACAAATCATCCGATACAGATCTCTCTTCATTCTGGCTGTTCCGCCCGCTTCGTCCTTAATGGTCTCCTGTAAAAATGAATACTCCTGCCCTTCGGACCGGTTCTCTTCATTCTGATTCTGTACATTCCCAGGATCTTTGCGCTCTTCCATGAATGCATGCATCTCCTTTACAGTCCTTTCAATAGTATACCTTATGGCGGCAGAATGTTCAATATTTATCCTTTTCTTTGTAGGACAAATAAGGTAGAATAGGGAATAGGTGAAGAATTATGAATCAAAAATCATTAACAAAATTAGAGTACAATAAAATTATAGAGATGCTGACAGAACATGCTTCGTCTTTCGGCGGTCAGACCCGCTGCCGCCGTCTGAAACCCATGACAGATCTGTCGGCCATACAGGAAGCACAAGAACAGACTGCCGCTGCATTTACACGGATCGTGAAGAAAGGCCGGCCCTCTTTTGGAAGCGTGAATCCGGTCACCGATTCTTTGAAGCGCCTGGAAGTAGGCGCAGCTCTTGGCAGCGGCGAACTCCTTCGGATCTGTAAACTGCTTGAAAATACAGCGCATGTAAAGTCCTACGGGCGAGAAGAAACCAACGATGACTCCAAAGACTGTCTTGAGCCACTGTTTTCTCAGTTAGAACCGCTGACGCCACTGAGTACAGAGATCCGCCGCTGCATCCCGGAAGAAGATGAGATCAGCGACGACGCCAGCGCTGCGCTGCGGCAGATCCGCCGGTCAATGGGGCAGATCAATGACAAGGTTCACGCCACCTTGTCCTCGCTGGTGAACGGTTCCCTTCGAACTTATCTGCAGGATCCTATTATCACCATGCGCGGGGACCGCTACTGCATCCCGGTCAAAGCCGAATACCGCAGTCAGGTATCTGGACTGATTCACGACCAGTCCGCCACCGGCTCCACTTTATTTATCGAGCCAATGGCTGTAGTCAAGCTGAACAACGATCTGAAAGAGCTATATGCAAAAGAACAGGAGGAGATTCAGGTCATCCTGGCCCGGCTGAGCGCCGATACGGCAGAATATATCGAATCCATACGTACAGATTATACCGTCATGACCGAACTGGATTTTATCTTTGCCAGGGGCGCCCTTGCTCTGGATATGAACGCTTCCATGCCAAGATTTAACACCGAAGGGCGGATCCATATCCGGGAAGGCCGTCATCCGCTTCTGGACCGGCACACCGTAGTACCTATCACGGTCATGCTGGGAGACGAATTCGATCTGCTCATCGTTACAGGCCCCAACACCGGAGGCAAGACTGTGTCCTTAAAGACAGTGGGACTCTTTACTCTGATGGGGCAGGCCGGCCTTCACATCCCGGCTCTGGACCGTTCCGAACTGGCCGTATTCCGTCAGGTCTATGCAGACATCGGAGATGAACAGAGTATCGAGCAAAGTCTCAGTACGTTCTCTTCCCATATGACCAATATTGTATCCTTTTTAAAACAGGTAGATGAACAGTCGCTGGTATTGTTCGATGAGCTTGGAGCCGGCACCGACCCCACCGAGGGGGCTGCGCTTGCTACTTCCATCCTGAACCATCTGCATCAGCGGGGAATCCGGACTATGGCGACTACCCACTACAGCGAGCTGAAGGTCTATGCCCTATCCACTCCAGGTGTTGAGAATGCCTGCTGCGAATTTGACGTGGAGACGCTCCGGCCCACCTACCACCTGCTGATTGGTATTCCCGGCAAGAGCAATGCCTTTGCCATTGCCGGAAAGCTGGGTCTTCCGGATTATATTATTGACGATGCACGGACACGGCTGACCGAACAGGACGAATCCTTCGAAGATCTGCTGACCGATCTGGAGACAAGCAAGCGCACGATCCAGAAGGAACAGGAAGAAATCGCCGCATATAAGCGAGAGCTGGAGGCTTTGAAAACACAGGCCAGGGAGAAAAAAGCACGTCTGGAAGAACAGAGGGAACGAATCCTCAAAGAAGCAAATGAAAAAGCACACGCCATCCTGGCGGACGCAAAAGAGACCGCCGATGAGACTATGCGCAATTTCCATAAGTTCGGCAAGGAGAATATCTCTGCCGCAGAGATGGAAAAAGAACGGGAACGGCTCCGCAAAAAGATGGATGCGGTCAGCTCCCATTCAAAGCTTGGCACAGACAAGCCTCATAAACAGCATAAACCTGGAGATTTCAAGCTGGGAGAATCTGTAAAAGTCCTCAGCATGAATCTGACCGGAACCGTTACGTCACTGCCAGATTCCCGGGGCAATGTAACGGTACAAATGGGGATCTTAAGATCCCAGGTTCACATATCCGACTTGGAGATCATCGAAGAGACTCCGTCCTATACTGCCAAGAACCTCCACCGGACCGGAAAAGGCAAGCTGAAGATGGGCAAATCTTTCTCCGTCAGTCCTGAGATCAACCTGCTGGGGAAAACCGTAGACGAAGCGGTTGCGGAACTGGATAAATATCTGGATGATGCATCCTTAGCCCACCTGACCACCGTCCGGGTCGTTCACGGCAAGGGCACCGGCGCCCTCAGGGCAGGCATCCACCAGTATCTGCGCCGCCAGAAGCATGTGAAATCTTTCCGGCTTGGCGCATTTGGCGAAGGCGATGCCGGAGTAACTATCGTAGAATTAAAATAAATCCTGAGATAAATAAGGAGGCCAACATGGTAAACAAGCAAAAAATCCTGATTGTAGATGACGATGAAAATATCGCCGAGCTCATCTCTCTCTATCTTACAAAAGAATGCTTTGATACGCTGATGGTACATGATGGAGAAAAGGCGCTGTTTGCGTTCGATACCTACCAGCCTGATCTGATCCTGCTGGATCTGATGCTGCCGGGCATCGACGGGTATCAGGTCTGCCGCGAGATCCGCGCAAAGTCCAACACACCTATCATCATGCTCTCTGCCAAAGGAGAAGTCTTTGATAAAGTACTGGGGCTGGAGCTGGGAGCTGACGACTATATCATGAAACCATTCGATTCCAAAGAGATGGTGGCCAGAGTCCGGGCCGTCCTGCGCCGGTACCAGGCTGCTCCAAAGCCTTCAGAAAGCACAGATTGCAAAGGGAAATGCGTCACCTATCCGGGAATTACAATCAATCTGACCAACTATTCCGTTGCCGTTGACGGAGAAAATGTGGATATGCCGCCGAAAGAATTGGAACTTTTGTATTTTCTTGCTTCTTCTCCCAATCAGGTATTCACACGGGAGCAGCTTCTGGACCAGATCTGGGGATACGAATATATCGGCGATACCCGCACAGTCGACGTCCACATCAAGCGCCTCCGGGAAAAAATCAAGGATCATGACTCCTGGCGGCTCAGCACAGTCTGGGGTATCGGATACAAGTTCGAAGTAAAATAAAAGGATCGTGACAGCGAATGAAAAGCACACTCTACCTGAAATTTATTATTCTATATATCATATTTGGCTTCCTCAGCATATTTACGGCAGCCACACTGACTTCCGGCCTGGTGCGCACCCCTCTGGAACGCCAGATCGCGTCTAACATGTACCAGGAAGCCAGCATGGTAGCGAACGATTATCTGCCTCAGTACTTTTCTGACCAGCTTACCCTGAGCAGTGTCCAGCTTCAGCTCTCCGGCATGGAGATCCAGTTGGACGCTGCTGTCTGGTTTACGGACCAAAATGGGGATCTCCTCGCGTCCGCACACTCTGACGGATATCCTTCCGCTCCAGACAGCATTGAAGACTTTAATCCGGCGGAAGGCGGAAGCTCCCGCTATCAGATCGGTACCTATCACAGCTGTTTTCCAGAAAACGTAATCACTGTGACAGCGCCTGTGGTCTATGGCTATGCGCCTAACGGATATCTGATCATTCACAAGTATGTTTCTGATATTTCCGGTCTGCAAAGTATTCTGATGCACGCGGTTTTCATCACACTTGCTGTTATCTTTGTACTTTCTTTTATGATCCTGCTGGGATTCCAGTTTTTCGTATACCGGCCCCTGCGCAAGATCACCGAGGCCGCCACCCAGTACGCCACCGGCAACCTGGACTATGAAATTCCCGTCAATACAGAAGATGAAATGGGCTATCTATCCGCTTCCCTCAACTATATGTCATCCAAACTGAGGGATTTCCAGGATTATCAGAAAAAATTCGTAGCCAATGTCTCCCATGATTTCCGGTCCCCTCTCACCTCTATCAAAGGATATGTGGAAGCCATGGCTGACGGGACTATCCCGCCGGAACTCCATGAAAAATATCTGAATATCATTCTGTTTGAAACCGAACGGCTGACAGACCTGACTCAGGATCTCCTCACCCTGAACGAATTTGATACGAAAAATCTACTCTTAAACAAAGAGAAATTTGATATTCACGAAACGATCAAAAATGCAGCTGCCTCTTTCGAAGGCACCTGCACTCAGAAAAAAATCTCTATTGAACTGATTCTCGCCACCAAATATCTGCCGGTATATGCGGATAAGCGCAAAATCCACCAAGTCATCTACAACCTTCTGGACAACGCGATTAAATTCAGCGACCCAGAATCAATCATTACCATCGAGACGACAGAACGGGGCGATAAAGTGTATATCTCCGTCAAGGATTACGGAATTGGAATCCCCAGAAATGCATTAAACAAGATCTGGGAACGCTTTTACAAGACAGATCTCTCCCGCGGAAAGGATAAGAAGGGCACCGGCCTTGGTCTTGCCATCGTCAAGGAGGCCATTCAGGCCCACGGCGAAAATATCAGTGTGGTCAGCACCGAAGGTGTCGGTACGGAATTTATCTTCTCTCTCCCCCGTTGCAGTGATTAATACAATATCTTCTGTATCGCTTCCTCTTCCAGGTTATCCGCGCTCACCCAGGTATATCCTGTGTTAATCACGGCTTCATTTCCCTGATTCGTAGCGGCTCTCACAGCTGCCACCACGGTTGCGTATCCCATTCCAAATGGATTCTGTACGATCAGACCGTCCAGGTCTCCGTCTGCCAGCGCCTCTGTCTCTTCTTCTTCCGCATCATAACCGACGACAGCCGGGCGCTGTTCCATTCCTTCACAGATTTCCAGTGCAAGCGACACCGCATCTGCACTTGTGGCAAAGATTCCTTTCACGCCTGGATTTGCTTCCAGGATTGTCTCTGCCGGCGACACTTCTTCCTCCGTATCACCCATCTGATCAAGATAATAGGTATTGGTCACCGTAACGCCAGGATGGTTTGCCTGAATCTCATCCCGGAATGAAGCCTCTCTGATCTGATCCGTCTTCAGACGGGAATCATCGCTGATAATAATCACCTCTCCTGTTTCCTCCATCGTCTCTGTCAGCCGGGCAGCAGCTTCTCTTGCAGAGGCATCATTATCCGTAAGCACAGTTGCCAGCAGTCCCTGATAATCACTGCCGGAATCAAACGCTACTACAGGAATTCCGTTCTCTGCTGCCAGATCAAACTGTACGCCGCAGGCGCTCACATCTGCAATGGAGATACCTACCGCCTCCGGATATCTTGCCAGCTCCTCATCCAGGATATTCACCTGCTCATCTACATTATCAGAATCAGACGGCGCATTATAAGTAACCTTGATCTTGTCTTTCCCCTCGTATCCCAGATTTTGGTTCAGATCCTCCACCGCCTGCTCTACTCCTTCCTGGACTTTGCTCCAGTAGGCTCCTTCCGATGATCTTCCAAGTATAGAAAGGTAAGCGCCCGGTTCCAATGTCAATCCGTCGACATTGTTATACGCTGATGGCTCGATCATATCCAGATTAACCTGATACTCTGGTTCTTCAGTCTCCTCGTCTTCCTGTGTTTTTTCCACCTGGTCTTCCTGGGCGGTATCTGCAGTTTCCGCTTCCTTATGATTTCCCGAGGCGGCGCTGCATCCGCCAAATGCCAGCACGGCGCATAATGAAACCGCAGTCATTTTCCATCTATTTTTCATATACATCCTCTCCTTGCATCTCTGTTATAAAACTTTGACATCAAACACTATACACCAGATTTAAGAAAAATGTTTGAAATTTTTCTTAAATTTTATTGGTTTTAATTTCATACATGATCCATATTTTTCGCTCGGCACTTGTATATTTTATACTTTTGTATTATGATAGAGCATAGACAAAGACAGGTTATCTGTCTGTAATTATAAAAGGAGGGTATCTACCATGGCACATGTAATTAGTGATGAGTGTGTAAGCTGTGGAGCTTGCGAAGCTGAATGTCCAGTAGGCGCTATCTCTCAGGGTGCAGACCACTATGAGATCGACGCAGACGCTTGTGTTGACTGTGGAGCCTGTGCAGCTCAGTGTCCAACAGGAGCAATTTCCCAGGGCTAATCAGTCTGAGAATATGTAGGAAAAGGCATTGCAATTATTTGCAATGTCTTTTTATTTTTGAAGCAAACGACCTGTTTTTCCTTATTTCGCAGATCGGACATGCTATGATAAGGCTGCCCGGCAGGAATATCATATAGCGAAGGGGGTATAAACATATGGCTAATCATGCGTTAGAACAGCTGAAAAGGGAAACAAAAGATGACGAACGTCTCTATGGGTGCATCCGGGAACTTTATGAACAGGGCGTCCCGTTTGCAGAATTAAAAGCGCTCATTCCGGATATCCGCAGAACCAGAGAGCAACTCTACATCAAGCGAATGCTGGAGCATAACAATGATGTGTTGTTAAGCATGTTCAGCAAAGAGATGTCTTTTCTTTTAGATGCCAAGGAGCGGCGTCAGGAAGAGGAATTCAAAAAACTGGACCAGCTGATCCGCCAGCAGCAGTCCTATCGGAAAGCTGCGGCAGAAGCCGGTCCGGTTGCCAGGCTCAAGAAATTAATCCTGCCTGCTTAGGTTTGCGAATTTCGTATATTCTCCAAGCCAAGCCAGATGAACGGTCCCCACAGGACCGTTTCTTTGTTTTGCAATGATGATCTCTGCCTGTTTTTTAAATTCGGAATCCTTGTGATAATACTCATCCCGGTAGATGAACATTACCACATCAGCATCCTGTTCGATCGCTCCCGATTCACGCAGGTCTGAGAGCATCGGTCTCTTATCCGGGCGGCTCTCCACTGCACGGCTCAACTGAGACAAGGCTACCACCGGAACGTTCAGCTCACGGGCCAGTCCCTTCAGTGATCTGGAGATCTCGGAGATCTCCTGCTGACGGGATTCCGAGCTGCGTCCCACACTCCCGGTCATCAGTTGGAGGTAGTCAATAATGATAACGTCCAGCCCATGCTCCAGTTTATATTTTCTGCATTTTGACCGGAGTTCCGATACCGAGATTCCTGGGGTATCATCAATAATCAGTTTAGACTGTCCGATGATTCCAGCGCCTTCGATCAGTTTTTCCCAGTCAGAATCCTTCATGTTCCCGGTCCGAAGCGCCTGGGCGTCCACCTGTGACTCCAGAGAAAACAAACGGTTTACCAGCTGTTCCTTCGACATTTCCAGGCTGAAGATTGCAACACATTTATCTTTTTTAAAAGCCATATACTGAGCAATATTTAATACGAACGCCGTTTTTCCCATGGACGGCCGGGCCGCGATCAACACAAGATCCGATGGCTGAAGTCCGGAAAGCTTATAATCCAGATCAATAAAACCGGTGGGAATTCCGGTCACTGTTCCTTTGCTCTTAGACGCCTTTTCAATACGTTCCAAGGCATTGAGTACTACCTGGCGGATTGGAACATAGTCACCCGAATTACGTCTCTGTAACAGTTCAAAGACGGATTTCTCCGTCTTTTCCAGTACTGCCTCCAAAGGTTCTTTTCCCGCATAACAGGTATTCTCAATCTCTTCATTCAGCTTAATCAGCCGCCGCATCATGGCTTTATCAGAAACAATCTGAGCATAATACTTCACATTCGCGGATGTAGGTACCGCCGTGATCAGATCCCTCACAAACTCCAGGCTTGCAATTTCCGCAGGCACATCTTTTTCCTTCAGCCTTACCTGAAGCGTAACCAGATCAACCGGTTTTCCCTCATTAAACAACTCTACCATGGTGTCAAAGATTACCCCGTAAGCCGTCTGATAAAAATCCGCTCCGCTTATAATCTCAGATGCAGTCATGATTGCGTCTTTATCCATCAGCATTGCGCCGACTACCGATTGTTCCGCTTCCACACTGTGGGGCATGACTCTCTTAATGAGTGTCTCTTCCATGCTTTTCGTCCCCCTAGGCCTCTTCCGTGACAGACACTTTCAGCTCCGCTGTTACCTTCGGATGCAGTTTTACAACTACATTATGCGTTCCAAGCGTCTTAATGGTTTCCTTGAGCTGCACTTTTTTCTTGTCGATATCCAATCCCATCTGTTCTTTGACTGCTTCTGCTATTTCCTTGGAAGATACAGAACCGAAAGCTTTACCGCCCTCGCCCATCTTAATTGCCAGGCGTATTTCTCCGGCTTCTATTTTCTTGCCCAGTTCCTGCGCAGCTTCATACTGTTCCTGTGCAATCTTATCCTCGTTTGCTTTCTTTAATTTCAGGTCGTTCAGGTTCTGGTTGTTCGCCTCCACCCCTTTTTTCTTCTTCAGAATAAAATTTCTTGCATAGCCGTCGCTAACCTCTACGATCTCGCCTTTTTTACCTAATGATTTTACGTCTTCTGTCAATATTACCTTCATAATTTATATATCTCCTCCTTCAATCATCTCATCGAGCACCTGTTTCAAGCTTACCACAGCAGCCTCCATATCCGTATGGTCAAACTGCGCCCCGGAAGCATTCATATGTCCGCCTCCTCCCAGGCGTTCCATGATAATCTGCACATTCACCTCATCGATGGAACGTGCACTGATATAGATCCTGCCATTGTACTCCGTCAGCACGAAGGATGCTTTAATGGCGTTGATGTCCAATAGCTCATTCGCTGCCTGGGCTCCGATAATAGTGGGGCTTTCGATCGTCATATGACGCCCCACCGCAATGGCAAATTTTTCATGATAGACTTCTGCACTGCTGATGATCTCTGCTTTTGCGCGGTATGACTCCATGTCGTCCCGGAACATCTTGCGTACAAGAGTAATATCTGCGCCGCATCTTCTTAAGAATGCCGCCGCTTCAAAAGTTCGTACCCCTGTCCGATTCACAAAATTATTCGTATCGATCATGATTCCTGCATAGAGACTGCTGGCTTCCAGTTTTGGAATCTTAATGTCATCCACAATATACTGCAGAACCTCGGATACCATCTCGCAGGCCGATGATGCATAGGGTTCTATATAGGACAATAATGCATTGTCGATATTGTCGCTGCTCTGTCTGTGGTGATCCAGTACAACAATCGTCTTCGTCTTCTTCAGTAATTCTTCACATTCCGTCATCTGCGGCCGGTTCGTGTCTACCACCACCACCATGGAATTCTCATCCGCCATGGCAATCGCTTCCGCAGAAGTCAGAAACAGATCATCCGGATAAAACGGATCCTTTTCATAACATTCGTAAAGAGGTCTCAGAGACGCTGAGATCTCGTTGATCACGATATGCGCCTTTTTCTCCAGAGCTGCAGATGCCCGGTAGATTCCCAAAGCCGCACCAAAAGCATCCACGTCCGTGAGCCTATGCCCCATTACAAAAATCTTGTCCTTGACCGTAATAAATTCTCGCAGCGCTTCTGCCTTCACTCTCGCCTTTACACGTGTGTTTTTGGAAGTCTGCTCCCGCTTTCCTCCATAGTAAGTGATTCCGCTGCAATCTTTGATCACTGCCTGATCACCGCCTCTGGCAAGCGCAAGGTCAATGGCCACCCGGGCATAGTTATAGCTCTGCGCATATGCTTCGCTGCTGAGTCCAAGACCGATGCTGAGTGTCGCCGGAATCCCATTGCCGATGTTTACGGATTTCACATCTTCCAACAGCGAGAATTTATCCTCCTCCAGCTGTTTAAAATACTGTTTCTTGATCACGATAAAGTATTTATCGTTTTCCATCTTTTTGACAATGCCGTCCACTTTCGCAATGTACTGGTTGATCTTCCGGTCCACCAGCGCCATCAGAAGAGACTGGCGCACTTCTTCCACACTGTTAATTACTTCATCATAATTATCAATATAGATCAGACCTGCAACAAGACGCTGCTGTTCATTTTCCCGAATGTATTTATTCAGCTCTGTAACATCCCGCAGATATACTGCTACAAAATATTCTTTTTCCTCCGGCAGCTGCAGCAGTTTCTCAGTCTCGCTGAATCCATGTACCGATACACAACGCAGTTCTGCCTGGTATTCTCTGTCTGAGCAGTAAACTTCCAGGCTGGTGCTTTCTCCTTCATGCTTGGGAAATACACTGCGGTTCAGCTCCGGAATATATTTGCTGATATATGCATCTCCCTTGAGCCTTCCTCCCAGGACTGCTTCAAACTGATCATTCATCCAGACCGCTTTTCCATCATCCAGCAGAATTGCATATGGAATAGACAGCTCTTTCAGAAGAGTATTCTGTACAATGCCATACTGAGCTGCAAATTCTACCAGATCTTTCATAATAATAGAGTTGCTATAGAAATACAGGTATCCGACCATAAAAATATAGATAGTCACAAATACCAGCATCAGCAACCCTGCACGCCGGTCCATACAATAGATCCAGACATTCAGCGCAGCCAGAAGTACGGCCATGACAGCCGGCAACTGCATATAAAGCCGAAGCTGACCTTTTAATTGCACCTTTTCATTTTGCTTATCCGACATAATTCTATCCTCTCTCGCCGTGCTTTCGCACGTCGGTTCGGGCTCTCGCCTCGCTCATCCGACGGGCTTCCCCCGTCGGTCGCTCGCGCTCGCCCTATACCCCTCCCTGCACGCAGCCTCGCCTGCACGCAGGCGGTCTGCGTGTCAGGAGGGGTGCAGGGCTCGTTGCCTATGCGCACATTATATCACTTTATGGGGGAATTGAAAAGACGGCATTTTCGTGAGGAAAATGCCGTCTTTTGCCGTTTTTATCCGAAATTTTTCCAGACTTTATTTCTGATATCCGTTTGGATTCTGTGACTGCCATCTCCAGGTGTCTTCGCACATCTCGTCCAGACCGCGTTCTGCTTTCCATCCCAGCACCTTCAGTGCTTTTGCAGGATCTGCATAACACATATCGATGTCGCCTGCGCGTCTTGGCTTGATCTCGTATGGAATCTCTTTTCCGCATGCTTTGGAGAATGCTTTTACCATGTCCAGTACGGAATAGCCTACGCCGGTTCCCAGGTTGATCACATCCAGTCCAGGGTTGCTGAAGATGTAATTGATTGCTTTTACATGTCCGATTGCCAGATCCACTACATGGATATAATCACGTACGCCGGTTCCGTCCGGTGTGTTGTAATCGTCACCGAATACGCCCAGCTTCTCCAGCTTGCCTACTGCCACCTGTGAGATATACGGCATCAGGTTGTTGGGGATTCCCTTCGGGTCTTCTCCGATTCTTCCGCTCTTGTGAGCTCCGACCGGATTGAAATAACGAAGCAGAATGACGTTCCAATCTGGATTTGCTTTCTGTACATCGCTCATGATCTGTTCCATCATAGACTTTGTCCAGCCATAAGGATTCGTGCACTGACCCTTCGGGCATGCCTCTGTGATCGGGATCTCTTCCGGGCTTCCGTATACGGTTGCGGATGAACTGAATACAATATTCTTTACTCCGACTTTGTTCATCACATCCATCAGTGTCAGGGTTCCGGTAATATTATTCTTATAGTATTCCAATGGCTTCTGTACAGATTCTCCCACTGCTTTCAATGCAGCACAGTGGATAACCGCGTCGATGTTTTCTGCACGGAACATGGCTTCCAGCGCTTCTGCATCCAGCACATCGCCCTCATAGAACTTCACCGTCTTTCCAGTCAATTCCTCGACTCTCTTAAGAGATTCTTCTGAGGAATTGCAGAGATTGTCATATACAACTACCTCGTATCCTTCATTCAAAAGCTCCAGCGCAGTGTGACTTCCGATGTATCCGGCACCACCTGTGATCAAAATCTTTGCCATTTTCAATACCTCCTACTTGTTACTGTACTTGTTCACAATTTCTTTCATAGTATACCACTTCTGCTCCATATCTTCAACCAGCTTGAACTGGGTTCTGCACCGGTCCAGATTATGTCCTTCTCTGTGGATCTTGAAGTAGGTATCTCCCTGCAGATAATCGGTCAGGAACCGCATACCGCATTCGAAAGTCATGGTCTTTGCGCCCATGGGAAGCAGCTGGATCTCTTTTTCTGTCAGCTTGCCAGCACATCCCTCGATGAACCCTTTTGTATAGAGTTCAAACAGCTCCATGCTGCAGGACACTTTGCTCAGATCTACCTCATCCTCTGCGGCGGTGCTTGCGCCGAAACGGATGGAATCGCCGAAATCGTTCATGGCCAGGCCCGGCATTACAGTATCCAGATCAATGACGCAGATTCCTTTTCCGGTCTTGTCATCGATCATAATATTGTTCAGCTTTGTATCATTGTGTGTAACACGAAGCGGAAGCTCTCCTTTTGCAAGCAGATCGGAGAAATAATCCGCGATTTCTTCTCTCTCCAGTACGAACTGGATCTCCTTCTGCACAGAGGCGGCTCTTCCCATCACATCCTCTTCTACTGCTTTTTTGAACACAGCAAATCTGGCTTTTGTATCGTGAAAGCCTTTGATGGTTTCATGCAAAGTCTCCGCAGGGTAATCTGCAAGCAATCTCTGGAAATTCCCAAACGCAACTGCGCTCTCGTAGAAATCCTCCGGCTTCTCTACCTGATCATAACTGGTAGAATCTGTGATAAACTTATAAGATCTCCAATAATCCCCACAAGAATCCTTATAATATGTTTTCCCATCTACCGCCGGAATAACGTTCAGCGTCTCTCTCTCCGGATCGCCGCCATTTTCAATGATCCGCTCTCTCAGATAAGAGGTCACGCCTGTGATATTTTCCATCAGACTCACCGGATCTGAGAACACGTCCTTATTCATTCTTTGAAGAATGACCTTAATCTGGCCCATTTCTGCGATGTTGAACACCAGAAGATAGGTGTCGTTGATATGACCGCTTCCATAAGGGCCTTCCTTTACCAGTACGCCTTCATAACGGAAATTTGCAATTGCTTCACTCATCTGCTTCTGTGTTACAAGTTCCATTTTCTTATTCCTCCCATAAGTGTGCCGGATACAGTCCTTCTTCCTTCATTTTGCGGATCGCCGCAACGACTACCGGCTTATCTTCTTTATACGTTACGCCATACCATTTATCTGCTGACTTCAGAACCGCTACGGTCGCACGGTCTTCCCCAAGAAGCCTGCTGACCACTGCCGGCAGGAAGTATTCACATTTCATTGGATTTTCCTTGATCCCCTTTTCAAGGAAGGCCGGGAATCCGGCTTTGATCTCATCTAAAATACTTCTTGTGAATCCCCACATATTCATAGAAACCGTTGTATCGGCCGGAACGAATGTCCATGTCTCTCCGTCATCCTCTGTAAATGCGATTCCGCCGTCTCTCTTTTCAATCTTTGTCCGCTCATTGATGGCAACGAGTTCACCCTTCTCATTCATCTCACACACGCCACGTGCAACATGTCCGTTATCCGTAACGGTTTTGCCCAGCTCGTATCCCACCATGGTATAACGATACTTATCATCATCCTGATGAGACGCCAGATAATCATAGATCAGCTGGAAAGCTTCCCGTCCGTAATAATCATCTGCATTGATTACCGCAAATGGGCCGTCGATCTGATCAATACAGCTCAGTACCGCGTGTGCAGTTCCCCACGGCTTCACACGCCCTTCCGGAACTTCAAATCCTTCCGGAATATTTCCAAGCTCCTGGAATGCATAAGACACTTCCATATATTTGGACATACGGTCGCCAACCGCCTCTTTAAAATCAGCCTCATTTTCTTTTTTAATAATAAAGATTACCTTCTCAAATCCGGCTCTTTTCGCGTCAAACATGGAAAAATCCATGATAATATGTCCTTCATCATCCACCGGGTCAATCTGTTTCAGCCCGCCGTAACGACTTCCCATTCCTGCCGCCATAATCACCAACACTGGCTTGTTCATATCAGCATCCTCCTTTTCACAATCCGGGCTCTTTTAAGCCCTCTCTTTAATCTGTTCTTATTGTAGTTGACTTTCTTTCAATATTCTTTATACAATTTTATCTTTGATTTGCACAAAAATCATAATTTTATCCTACCGCAAACCGCACTGCATTATAAATATTAATCCCTATGATCACGAGCATCAGCGCCATAAACAAACGGTCTACATTTTTCTCCGGTATTTTTCGGTTCACCCGACTTCCTATCATGCCCCCCGCAACGCCTCCGACCAGCATGACTGCCAGATAGATGAACTGTACGTCCGGTATACTTCCGGTTACGACCGTCTGGAGCAGACTTGTAATCTGGGAAAACATGATGATATAGAGGGAACTTAAGGCCGCTTCTTTGGTTGACATGGAAAAGAAATATCCCAGCACCATCAGGTTAATGGGGCCTCCGCCAATTCCCAGGAAACTGGAAAGAATCCCCAGTAAAACCCCGATCAGCAGACAAAGCCAGATCTGTGAATAGCTCCGGGTCCGAATCTGTTTTTTGAACAAGGTATAAAGCAGCGTGGCTAGTGTAATGAGCATCAGTACAACTGCCTGTGTCATTCCCACCATATTTTCATTTCCTGCCGCCCGCTTCAGCGACTGGAACAGGATTTTACCTATCACACCGCCCGATGCGGCTCCAATTGCCAGCGATGTGGCAATCCTCACATTCAGCTTTGCGGTTTTATTCCGGATATTCTTTCCAACAGAGACCACCGACATTGCCAGCACAGTGCAGCCGGACAAAAAGCTGATACAGCTTACACTCATAATATCTGCTGCGTCCAGAACAGGTTTAATAATGACGCCTCCGCCAATCCCACATATGGATCCGACGATAGATGAAAACAGACTGACCGCAAAAAAAACTAAGGTTAACAATTCTTTTCTCTCCTCTCCTTGATTTTCATTTGTGGCTGTATTATGCTAAATTATACTGAAACCATCTCATATTATCATGTTTTTACAAAGGAGCAAATATATGAAACAGCCAAACATTTTACTCATTATGTCCGACCAGTTCCGGGGAGACTGTATGGGCTTTGCCGGACATCCTGACGTCAAAACGCCCTACCTGGATTCTCTGGCGGCAAAAGGCGTCTCCTTCGACCGGGCATACAGCGCCTGCCCCAGCTGCATAGCTGCCCGGGCAGCCCTCCACACTGGCAGAAGCCAGGAACATCATGGCCGTGTAGGCTATGAAGATAATGTCCCCTGGAACTACGAACACACCATGGCTGGAGAACTTTCGAAGGCCGGCTATTATACCCAGTGCGTGGGGAAAATGCACGTGCATCCCCTCCGCAACTATCTGGGATTCCACAACGTCACGCTCCATGACGGCTATCTGCACGCGGCAAGATATTCCAGCGTGCCTTATCATGAATCCCAGTTTGTGGCGGACGATTATTTCTACTGGCTGAAGCAGGAGCTGGGCGTAACCGCAGACGTAACCGACACCGGAATTGACTGCAACAGTTATCTGGCCCGTCCCTGGATGCATGAAGAAAAATACCATCCCACTAACTGGGTCACCGATCAGAGTCTGGACTTTCTGCGCAGACGGGATCCCCGCAAGCCCTTCTTTCTAATGGCTTCTTATCTGCGTCCTCATCCGCCGTTTGACGCCCCGCAGCATTATTTTGATCTATATAAAAACAAACCACTGCGAGCCCCTTACGTCGGGAACTGGGAAGATGAAGAAGCTCTTCAGCGCGATGGCCGGATTTTCGACTCCAAAACGGGTCCTCTGGATCCGGAACTCCAACGCCAGGCCCAGATTGGCTATTATGCATGCATCACCCATTTGGACCATCAGATCGGTCGCCTGATCATGGCGCTGGTTGAACAGGAACTGTATGACGATACCATTATTCTGTTCACCTCCGATCATGGTGAAGAGCTGTGCGACCATCACATGTTCCGTAAATCCCGGCCATACGAGGGAAGCTGCCGGATTCCGCTTCTGATTTCCTGTGGTAAGAATGTATCCCTTCCGATGGCAGCTCCGGTCTGCCATTCCGTGGCAGAGCTTCAGGATATCATGCCGACTCTGCTGGCCATGGCCGGCGCAGAGTGCCCTGACTCCGTAGACGGGCAGAACCTTCTGCCTCTTATGGCGTCTGCAGAACCAACGGGACGTACCTGGCTGCATGGCGAACATGCATACGGCGAATATTCCAACCACTGGATCGTGACCAGAACAGATAAATTCATCTGGCACTGCGAAACCGGCAAAGAACAGTACTTTCTTCTGTCCGAAGATCCTCATGAGCTGACAGACCGGATTCAGGATCCTTCCTGTCAGGAGCGGATTCTAGAACTGCGCGGCCATATGATCGAAGCGCTTTTGAACCGGCCGGAAGGATTTACCGATGGCAACCGGCTGATCCCGGGGCGTCCTTATGCTGCGAGCCTCCCGGCCGCGTCAATGCCGTAACGGGCGAACGTCCAGTGACGCCAGATATTCCAACCGCTCAATCGTATAACAGAAAAAATCCTGATACACCTCGCAATATTGATTCACCTGACTGCCGGCAATCTGCCGGCAGTCAATTTTACATCCGCCCCGGCAGATCGGATACCAGCGGCATGCGCCGCAACGGTCGTCTCTTCTGGACATTTCCTGAAAAAAAGGATGGTCTGTATTTCCTTCTTCCAGGCTGGCAAACATAAGAAAGTCCGTCCCGGAATCCTTGATATTTCCCAGCCTATACTGATCTTCCGCATAAAAATCACAGGGATAGACGGTCCCGTCTGCCTCGATCACATTCTGCATGCTGCACCGGCCATACATGGTACAGGCTTCCGGACTGCCGCCTCTTAACACCTCCAGATAATTATCAAACTGACGGATATAGACCGGCACTCCCCTTAACTTGTCCTGGAACCAGAGATCAAACAGTTTCTTCCACGCCTGCCCCAGCTCTTCCGGCCCAAGATGATAAGTCCTTCTGTTTTCATCCTCCTCCCACCGCTCCAGACACGGAATATACTGCTGGCTGTACAGTTCCTTTTTCAGGAAGAACCGATAGATTGCTTCGATTCTGGACGCCGTCTGCAAGTTCAGCACGCACAACACCTGAAACTCTATATTTTCCCGCTTCAAAAGTTCCGCCGCCCGGAAAACCTCCGGGAAGGTTCCCTCTCCCTGATAACCGATCCGGTTGGCGTCGTGGGATTTGCGTACTCCGTCCAGCGACAGCCCTACCAGAAACTGGTGCTTTCTAAAGAAAGCCCCCCATGCCTCATCCAGCAATGTGCCATTGGTCTGGACCGTATAGTAAACCTTCTGTCCAGCGCTCCTTCGCTCTTCCACATAATCGATAAATTCCTGGAAAAACTCCAGGCCGGCCAACAGCGGTTCTCCTCCCTGAAACCCGAACAAACAAGTCTCCGCAGCTAAAAGAGCCTTGTCAATCAACGCAGTCATGGTATCCTTGCACATTTTTCCCCGATCCCCTGACATCCTTTGTTTCATTTCTTTTTTATAGAAGCAGTACCGGCAATCTATATTACAGGCGCCGGACACTGGTTTGATCAATAATTGCAACTGTTTGAGCATATTTCTTCCGCCTTTATCTTTTCATTCCTATCTTTTTCTTTGCTTTCCGGTTAAAATAAGTTATCATAGTAGCAGATTACTAATTACCGTAAAACAGGAGGACAACGTGGGGTACAAGGGTATACATCTGGAAAATTCTATATCGGTGGACAGGATCTACAGCATCCATTACTTCGAATATATGAACAACTTTGCCTTCGAGGGCGAATCTCACAATTTCTGGGAATTTATCTGCGTTGACAAAGGTGAGGTAAACATTATGGCAGGGAACAATTCAATCCGGCTAAAAAAGCGGCAGTTATTGTTCCATCCGCCTAATGAATTCCACAGTGTAAAAGCCACCGGAGACATCGCTCCGAATCTGGTGGTTATTTCTTTTTACTGCAGCGATGATGCTATGCGTTTCTTTAAGGGCAGGCTCTTTGAAATCGACGAAACCGAGCATCGTCTGCTGGCCGGAATCATCGCGGAGGCAAAGCGCTGCTTTGACTGCCGGCTGGATGACCCCTATCTCCAGAACATGCCATGCAAAGAGCCGGACCGGTTCGGCGCCCAGCAGATGATACGCCTGTATCTGGAACAGTTTCTGATCCATTTGATCCGGAGATATTCCAATCCGGTCACTCTTCAGAAAGCACTATTATCGTCTGACCCCATCAAGACGACGAAAGAAAAGAATGAGGTACAGATCTTTCAGCAGGTCGTTTCTTATCTGGAAGATAATCTGAGCGGCCACCTCACCATCGAACAAATCTGCAAAGACAATATGGTAGGGCGCTCCCAGCTCCAGAAGATTTTTAAGAAGCGTTCTTCCCTTGGGATCATTGAATACTATTCCCATATGAAAATAAATGCAGCCAAGGAATTGATCCGGACAAATCAGCTGAATTTCACACAGATATCCGAACACCTTGGCTACACTTCCATTCATTATTTTTCAAGACAGTTCAAAAAGACGACCGGTATGACGCCTTCCGAATATGCCTCATCCATCAAAGCTATGGCCGAAGGCAGCTTTAGCACGGAGCCTTAGAAAGCGCCGCTTCATCCGCAACCACCGTCACATCCGGATGCATCTGTAAGATTGAGGCCGGTACGGACGGTGTTACCGGGCCGAAAAATGCTTTTGCTACAATATCAGCCTTGTCTTCACCGCTTACAACGATCAGAATCTTTTTCGCCATCATAATGGTTTTGATTCCCATCGTATATGCCTGTCTCGGCACATCATCGGCAGAGGCGAAAAATCTTTTATTTGCTTCAATCGTACGCTCCTGCAGATCCACACAGTGGGTTTCTTTTTCAAACGCGGCGCCTGGTTCGTTGAATCCGATATGTCCGTTATGTCCCAGGCCAAGCAGCTGCAGATCCACCCCTCCAAGAGATTGGATCAGAGCTTCATATCTTGCACACTCTTTTTCCGCATCCGGCTCCATCCCGTTCGGCAGATTCGTATTCTCCGGCTTCACATTAACCTTATCGAACAGGTTCTCATGCATGAAATAATAGTAGCTTTGATCATTTTCGATAGGAAGTCCTTTATACTCATCCAGATTGACTGTCTTAACTTCCGAAAAGTCAATATCCCCTTTTTCATACCATTTTACCAACTGCTGATACGCTCCCACCGGCGTGGATCCTGTGGCCAGTCCCAGCACACAATCCGGCTTCATAATCACCTGTGCCGAAATGATATTGGCCGCTTTTCTGCTCATATCATTATAATCCTTTGCTTTATAGATCTTCATGTTTTCCATCCTTTCTCAAATTTATCTTATCTTTCTATAGTTTACAACTCCAGGCCTTCCTTCGTCTACCCCAAAACCGATTCTTTTTATTCTCCTGTGATCTTTGCATGCGCAAAAAATTCCGGCCTGTGAAAATCGGGATGTTCTGTATCAATTTCCGCATAGGACGCATAGTGTTCGATCTGTGCATTTTCCGAAATTTTATAAAAATTACAGCAAAAACTGCTTCCCTTACCCAGCGGAATCTCTCCATACACAAACTCCACAACGGATTCCGGAATCACAATACAGACGCTCCATCTGTCCTTCCCCACATCCGCTTTGCACGCGAACTTTTCCATCACGCTTTGCGGAAATGGCACGCGGCCACTTCTTCCTTTCCCGTATTCCGCAAGCAGCGCCCCGTTAGCATTCATCTCCAGATTAATATACACCCCGTCCCGGTCATCTACTTTTCCATTCCCCTTTGGAAAGAACATAAAAAACGCTTCCATCGCGCTGTCCCGGTAAACCGGTTCCTGGTCGTTCCTGCAGGCTCTTAACGGATCTTTTTCCTCACATATCATTTTCAGGAAAAGCCCTTCCTGCTCTTTATATCCCAGATATCCGTAAGTTTCCGGTATCTGTTTCGTCCCCCACAAAAGATGTCTCACACGGAAAGGGACTGTTTTCTCTAATTCATACCATTCATTAATTATTTCAACCTTCATCATAACAGGCGCAATACTCTTTCTTCTCAAAAAAAGAACGCAAAAGAAGCTGCTCACCTGCTATGTAGTGCCGCAGCCTCTTTTCAGCTTTTCCTTTATTGATATTTATGATTGTAAATAAACAGTAAGGTCAGCAGACCTACAAGTCCTGCCAGTTCCATAACAAGTCCTGTCGCACTGATATTTTTCTGTCCTACAAGAACCAACGCAAGACAAACAATAAAGACAATCGCCATAATGATATTCCGAATCACATTGTTCATTACCATGTCCTCCTATCCTTTCAGTCCGCCAAGTGTCATACCTTCTGTCAGTTGTTTCTGTACACAGATATACAGAATCAATACCGGAAGCATAACGATGACAAGTCCCGCATACATGATACCGTAGTTTGTTGCTGTTCTTTCCACCGCCATCAGGTTCTTCAGCCCCATGGCCAAAGTTCCGTGTTCATCCATCAATGTATATGCAATAATATACTCATTCCAGAATGACAGGAAATTAAACAAAATGACCGTAATAATACTCGGTTTTGCCATAGGAACCATAATCTTGGTCATCGTTTTAAAATAACCGCATCCATCAATATATGCAGCTTCTTCAAATCCTTTCGGAAGAGTCTTGAAGTACCCGCTCAAAAGATAAATGGTAAACGGCAGTGAACTGGATGCATAGATCAACGCCAGTACAAAACGGTTATCCAGGAAGAATTCAACATGCAGCAGCTTATTCGCATCGCTGAGCATCAAGAAAATCGGAACAACAATGTAGTTGATGTTGATAAACAGTCCCGCCATAAATGCCACGTTCAGAATCTTTCTTCCTTTGAAGTCAAATCTTGCCAGTACATAGGACGCCGGCAGCGCCAGAACCAGCAAAAGAATCAGCGCGAGCGCTGTTACGATAATCGAATTCAGGAAGAATTCACCCATCTGCGCGTCTTTAAACGCTACAATAAAATTCTGATAGTAAAACTGTTTCGGGAGCGCCCACGGATTCACGTCTGCGCCGATGAATTCCGCGTTCTTTTTCACACTCGCCATAAATACCCATGCGACCGGTACAATAATCGAAATTGCCAGAGCCAGAAGAGCCACATAGATAAAAACTTTATAAATAATGCCAACTGCTTTATTTTCTTTTTTCATATCTTTTCAGCTCTCCTTTCTAGAATTCTAATACTTCTCTGTCTGTAATCTTATTGACGATAGCAGCCAGTACAAATGAGAATATGAATACCACAACGCCGATTGCCATACCATATCCATAAACGCCGGAACCATATGCCTGCTTATACATATAGTTCAGGAACACTTCTGTCTTTCCGTTCGGTCCGCCGTTCGTCATAATCTGCACAAACAGGAAGCTGAGGTTGATGGTACTGATGATATAAAATGTAAGCGTTGTACGGATATTGCTCCAGATGAGCGGAAGCGTCACGCTGAAGAATGTCTGTATTTCTGTAGATCCATCCAGAGAAGCCGCTTCGTACAGATCTTCCGGAATTGCTGCCATACTGGCCATATACATTACCATATAATATCCGATAGCCTGCCATACCAGAGCGAAAATCACGGAATACAATACAATTTTCGGATCGCCCATCCACTGATTCTTCAGTCCGTCCAGATGGATCGCATCCAGAAATGTATTCAAAAGTCCGTTGCTTGGATCGTAAATTGCTCCAAAAATACCTGCGATAACAACGATACTTAAGATATTCGGTATGTAAAAAATGACACGGAAGAAATTCTTCCCTCTAAATTTCCCTCTGCTCAAAAGTGCAGCAAAAAGCACCGCAAGAACAATGGTACATATGGTTACCATAACGATAATCGCTATGGAGTTCTGCATTGCCTCCAGGAAGCCTTTATCTCCCATTAGTGTCTTAAAGTTATTCAATCCCACAAATTCTTTCCTGTTTGTAATACCACCCATGCGGTACAAAGACATACGAAATACATTGACTGTAGGAATAAAAATAAACAACACTACCAGTACTACCGCCGGAGCCAAGCATGCAAACACAAATCTGCCCTGAGATTGTTTTCTATTCATGATTTTCCTCCTTTTAAAAGCGGTGAGTACGATGCCTCACCGCTTTTATGTCAACTACCCACAACTAGCTTGTTCTTAAATTATTCTAATGCCGCTGCGCATTTCTCCCATGTTTCAATGAGCTGCTCCTGCCATTCATCAACGGTCATTTCACCTGTATTGATAGACTCAACCGCACCATATACAGACTTCTTCATATCCAGACCTTCAATCGGCTGTGTGGTTGCCCATGTTCCGGTTACTGCCACAATGTTATCTGCAGTAGCTGCCGCATAGCAATCCTTGGTGGTTCCTTCCGGAAGCTTCTCTACCGCGCCCTTAACCGGTGCAACGATCGGAGCGTCGGATTCTTTTCCGCTTTCTTTATCAACTGTCTTGTTGTTCAGAAGAATATCAACTACCGTATCAGAATACATAAATTTCACAAAATTCTTTGCTTCGTCAATGTTCGGTGCATCTGCCGGTATCCACATCTGCTCTGTAAATGTATACATAGCCTGTGTCTCATCGCCTTCCCACTTAGGAGCCGGGATCATACCCCACTCAAAGTCGTCCGGTGTAGAAGCTGCCATCTCTCCGATTACCCAGTTACCATTTGGCATAAATAATGCTTTTCCATCAATGACATTCTGCTGGTTGATCTTAAATCCGCCGTCAGCATTTGCATTGGAAACAGTATCTTCCTGTGTATACTCCGGAGATACCAGTTTTCCGATGGTATCCAGAACCTTTCTTCCCTCATCAGATGTCCATGTATTTTCATCATACATCAGAGCATCATTGTAAAAGTCAATTCCGCCTGCCTGCTCCAGCATGGAGTACATGGTAGCGTCAAAGTATCCGGACTGCGGGAAAGTGAATAATGCTCTTCCGTCCGCCTTTGCCTGATCGCCCAGTGCAAAGAATTCGTCCCATGTAGTCGGAAGTGCATATTCTTTTCCTTCTCCTATCAAGTTCTTGTTATACCAGAATCCGGTTGGCGTATAGAAGATAGGAGCCAGATAAATCTTGCCGTCCCCATACGGCTGAGCATCTGTTCCTTCCAGAATTCCGTCCAGTAATTTGTCTTTCAGCTCATCATCAAACACGTCCGTAATGTCAGCAACTGCTTTCTCTTTCAGCATCGTCTCTGTGAATCCGCTCTCCTGTCCCAGGTTGTAATATACAACGTCCGGAACATCCCCGTTTCTAATCTCCTTGGTCAGATCCTGATCCAGCTGTGAAGATAACTCCAGTTCAACCTTTACGCCTGTCTCTTCTTCGTATGCAGCAGCGATATCTTTCCAGATCTGTGCTCCATTACCACCTTCGAAAGCTGCAACTTTCAGAGTTTTTCCACCATCTCCGCTTTCGTCACTGGATGAGTCGGAACCACATCCGGCCAGCATCGTAACCGCCATTGCAGAAACCAGTGAAACTGAAACAAGTTTTCTTACTAAACTGTTTTTCATAATATTTCCTCCTTATTATTTATGTTTTCATCATATACCAATTACCTTGTTTTAACCATATGATTGTTGGCTTTTCTTTTATATATCTTGCTTTCATTTCAATACATTTTCCATTCTGCTCGGTACATTCTGGTTTTTTCGCCATTTTTCGCCTTAAATTCCTTCTTTCTTTCATTCGTTTTTAACAATTATTTTTCACGTCTGCCTATTTATCTTTATATAATATGTATAGATTTTTTATCAATCTTTGTCTGTTATACGCACTCTTCCGCTTCTTTTCCTAGATTTTCGTAGATATTTTGCTCCCTTTTTTATATATCTTGCATTCTCTTCAATCTTTATACTATAATATTTTCAAACCCGTTGCATTTGACCCGCATTACAAGGAGGCCAGATCCATGAGTCACCGTCAATATAAAATCCAGAGCGATGAAGTACACAATTTAAATGTAAATCTGCTGTCCATATCTCTTTCCAAAGATGAAAAAGACTGGGCAAGCATGCTGCACACCCACCCCTTTACCGAACTGTTTTTCGTTGTAAGCGGGGAAGGTAAGTTTTTACTCCCAAGTAAAACCCACACCATCCAAACCGGCGACCTTATCATCATCCCGCCTTATATTGAACACACCGAACAGTCTGTTAAAGGCTGTTCGCTGGAATATTATGTGATTGGCGTGGACGGGATCTCTTTTCTCTCCGAAGACAACAGCTCCTGCGTCCAGGTATTCCACAATTTCCAGAATACCGAATCCATTTCGCATCTCCTGTCACAAATGCTGTATGAAATGCGCAAGCAGACCTACGGCTCGGAACAGATCTGTCAGAATCTTCTGGAGATTCTGATTCTTCGGATCATCCGGTCCAAGAACCTGCTCCCGGTACCGCTTACCGCCGTACACATTCCCAAGGAATGCGCCCAGATCAAAGAATATCTGGACACTAATTATGCCGAGCACATCACCCTGGATACACTGACCGAGCTGACGCACATGAACAAATACTATATGGCCCATTCTTTTGCCAAATATACCGGGCAGTCTCCAATCCAGTATCTGAACCAGCGGCGCATGGAGGCCGCCTGTACCCTTCTGGTAGATACGGACCATTCCATTTCTGCAATTGCGTCTTCCGTCGGTTTTTCTTCCCAGTCTTACTTCACGCAGACCTTTCGGAAGAATTTCGGGATGACGCCTATCAAATACAGACAGAACAATACTGAAAAGCAGGCAAAATAATTGTCCGGCTTCGTCTCACCCGGCGCCGGACAAATTACAAGAGGCAGAGCATCCGCTCTGCCTCTTGCCGCTTGCTATTTAAATTTCGTACCAGTAGATTCCATTTGCCTCCAGATCCAGATCAAAACTAGTTCCGTCTCCCTTGTAAACGGTTGTGCTCTGTGGCTCGTATGTATTGTTGACCACACAGTATTTTCCATTTTTCACATAGGCATGTACTTCTACATTGTAGTTCGTGCTGAACCATTTCTTCAGATTGTCCTCATCGTGAGACGCCCAGAGAATGGAGCGGTACAGCATACGGCTGTTTTCAAAACTGTATGGAAGTCCGCTGATATAAACGCAGCGTCCGCCGCCGAACTCATTTACCGCCAGCTGCACTTCTTTCTCTTTCTGTTTCAGAATCGTAGTGCCATCCAGTGCGTAGATATTCTTCTTGCCTTCGCCAAAATCAATCTCGCCCTTAACGTCTTCCGTAATGAAGTGTTCATGCTCATCCCAGTTATATTTATCCACATTCAGCGTGAATCCATTTTCTTCTTCCACACCCATCACAGTCGCCAGCTGGAAGAAATGTCCTTCATGCTGATGCGCTGCCGGCTCGCCTACTCCGATAAAACCGCCGCCATTATAAATGAAACGTTTGACTGCGGTCACGATGGTTTCGTCTGTCCAGTTATTACCACCGGTGTATGCGGTATCTGCGTCTCCCACATTCAGGATGACGTCAATATCGTCCAGGATCTTTGGATCTCTGCGAATATCGTCAAAACTGATCCACTGTACGTCGAACGGCGCTCCGCTCAGCGCTTCGATCACGCCCGCATAGGAATAGTTCTGTTTGTAGTAGATCGCATGATGTACCATATGATTGCCCCATGCACGCATCTTGCCCCAGCAGTTTAATACAGCCACTTTCTTGATGCAGTACGGGGTCGTTCCTTTAATGTTATCATACAGTGTTCGGAATTCCTTACATACGCTTTCCACATAATCAATAAACTCAGGGAACTGCATCGCCAGCTTCAAGTATCCGCCGTAACCGATACGATCGATGGGTTTTCTTAAAATCGCGCGTCTTGCCGTCACCCAATTTACCTTCGCTTCTTTTACCGGATCTCCGCCTTCATGGAAGGTATCCGGGAAGAAATATGGAAGCAGACGTCCTTCTGTATATTTCACACCTTCAATATCGCTGATCAAACGGAGTGTCGCGCCATTTCCAACACTTCCTACAACCGCGTCCAGTCCTACCTGTTTGAATTCATCCATGAAAGGTTCCATACCGATCCAGTGGTCTCCCAGGAACATCATGGCTTCCTTTCCGCATTCATGCGTGATATCCACCATCTCTTTTGCAAGTCTGGTCACTTCTCTCCTCTGGAATGCCTGGAAATCCTGGAATTCTTTGGAAGGAATTCGATATGTGTTATTCATGTAGCCCTGATCGATGATAAATTCCGGACGGAACTTATACCCCACTTCTTTTTCAAACTGCTCCAGGATATAGGGGCTGACAGACGCAGAATATCCATACCAGTCCACATATTTTTCACGAGCCAGCTCGTCAAAGATCAATGTAAATTGATGGAAGAATGTGGTATATCGAATTACGTCGATATGCGGATTGTCCGCACTGTATTTGCGCAGTCTTTCCATAGAATATGCCTTTGTCTTCGGCTGCCGCACATCAAAAGTAATCTGTTTTTCAAAATTGGTCCATCCATTCGTCACTGCGTTGTACATATGTACCGGATCCCACATGATATAAGCAAGGAAGCTTACCGTGTAATCATGGAATGGTTTTGCTTCATGCAGCGTAACGTCTCCGGTCTGCCCGTCATAGCTCCATGCATTCGTTGGAACTACTTCTCCGGTCGTACGGTCGATCACTTCCCACCATCTCGTGATGTCATCATGGTCATTCACCTTCAGCATATCCGGGTACAAATGATTCATAAGGTGAATGGACAGGCTGCTGTCTACCGCCGTATAAAACGGCGTCATAATATACATCTGCTGGATCTCTTCCGGGTTTGCCTTCGCCCATGCGTTATCCTTACGAGTTGTGTAATAAGTGGAATACACTTTCGCATCTACATTCTTCAGTTCTTCCGGGTAATCCGTTCCGTCGCAGTCCCGGATAGCATCCGCTCCCCAACGATCTACTAATTCCAATGTTTCGGGCACAACATCCACATCTGTAGGAATCGTCACCCTTCCTTTGGTCTGCTCTTTCACGTTCATTCTCCTTTCTTTTTCAAAAGCTTCTCAACAACCATAACTTTCATTGTAGAATTAGCATATTAAAAAAAAAACCTTCCGTCAATTATCATATTGTTGACATTTTTATTATTCTTGCTATTTTATATATTCCGAAAACACCTGTTATAAAAAAGCCTTTAAGCACCGGATCCCCAGCGCTTAAAGGCTTTTCTTTCATTCACTCATACTCGACTAATTAAATTACTCCTGCACGTATGGCATCAGAGCAATGTGACGTGCTCTCTTGATAGCAACAGTCAGAGCTCTCTGATGTTTTGCACAGTTTCCTGTGATTCTTCTCGGAAGGATTTTTCCTCTCTCAGAGATATACTTTCTCAGTTTTGCAACATCCTTGTAATCGATTTCATTGTTCTCTTTTCCACAGAACACACATACTTTTTTTCTTCTGCGTCCGCCTGGTCTTCTCTTGAATCCGCCTTCCGGACGAGCTGCTTTATCGTAAGCCATGTCAACAAATCTCCTTTCAACAATTACTCAAATTAATTGAACGGTAATTCTTCATCGATTCCATCCGGAATATTCATGAAGCCGTCGCCCGCATCAGAAACTGGTGCCGGAGCCGGTGACGGGGCTGCCGCACGGAAACTTCCTGCGTTCGCGTCGCTTACAGATTTACTTTCCGCAAATTCCTGATCCTCTACTACCACATCAGTAGTGTAGACCTTCTGACCATCTCTGTTGGTATAACTTCCGGTTTGGATACGTCCGGTTACGATAACCTTCAGTCCCTGGCGGAAATATTTCTCTGCAAACTCTGCGCTTCTTCCGAATGCTACACATCCGATGAAATCAGCGCTCTGATCGCCATCATTGTTACGTCTGAATCTGCGGTCCACTGCCAGTGTATATCTGGCAACTGCCGTCGGATTATCTCCCTGTGAGTATCTGACTTCAGGATCTCTTGTCAAGCGTCCCATCAAAATTACTTTATTCATATCTTACCTCTACTTCCTGCTTATGCTTCCTGTCTAACGCATAAATATCTGATCACGTTGTCCATGATGCGAATTCTCTGTTCGATTTCGCCTGGAGTCTTGGCATCAGATTCGAAGTGGATGAAATAGTAATATGCTTCTTTCATCTTCTGAATTTCGTAAGCTAATTTCTTCTTACCCCATTCATCAACGTCGGAGATCTGGCCACCGAAACGCTCTACTAAAGCTTTTACTTTCTCGATAACCTGTGCTCTCTCGTCATCTTCGATTTTTGCACTGACAACAACAGCTAATTCATACTTGTTCATGTCATCTGCACCTCCTTCTGGTCTTTTGGCCCCCGCTCAACTTATATGGGAGCAAGGATGTCCGCTGCGAAATGCAGCAGAAATATAATGTATCACAATTTGACATGATAGCATACTTGTCTGTTTGTTTCAAGCTTTTTTCTTCAAATCTTTCGTGTTTTTTTCCACCAGTTTCCGGGCAATCATGATCTGATGTCCGCAGCCTTTGCACTTCAGTCTGAAATCTGCTCCGACCCGCAGGATTTCCCATTCTTTACTTCCACAGGGATGGGGTTTTTTCATGGTTACCACATCGCCGACTTCATATACATAATCTTTTTTCATCACTCGTTCAGATTCACCTCTTTTTCTTTCACTCCACGCACCACAAATCGATGTTCGTCACTGGCGCTGGTACAGGTAGACAATGTCACAATTGTATCTTCCACCGTCACCTCAACCCCGGTATCATATGCAGACACTTCCTTTGTCATATTGAGGAAATTCTGATATGCCTCCTCACTTTCGAATACGGTCAGATAGGTATCGGAAGTATCCTCTACCTGGCCCACAGAATAGATGTGATAAGTAATTTCTCTGCCGTCCGGCGTATAAATATAAAAATACGGATTACTTTCCCAGAAGGATTGATCCTCATAATCCTGTAGGTGCCGGAACATGGATCCGTCCTTCATCCGGTGTCCGTATATGATGGAATTACGGTCCGAAAAATCAGGCTTGTTACCCACATTCAGAAAGATTGCTCCCAATGTATTCTCATTCGCGGAAAATGTCTTATGCAAATATTTGTCATTATCATCGCCCTGCACGATGGGATAACTGATAATGGATGGTTCCGGGGAAAAGCGGATCCATCCGATAGTGTCAGGATTAATGGCTAATAGTTCATCAAAATTCACTCGGAACTGGCTTTCTTCTCCATTCTTATCTCCGTCGCTCTCGATCGCAAGATCCCGGATCTTCTCATACTCGCTGCGGCCGTCCCAATAGCCTTTTCCTATCTTGATCAGCTGGTACGCAGACACAATAAATACAATCAATGCCAGGATCAGAATGATGTTGGAAATCCATCCGCCCTTTTTCTTCTTCCTCCCTCTATGATATCGTTTTTTTCTATCTTCTTTCATAATTACACATTACTTCCTTCTATTTTTGTTCCATGATCTCCACGATTGTTTTTTCTGTCTCTTCCATTCCAGGCGAGGCGATCTTTCCCATAAACCGCATAGTATCTTCCGGTGTCCTGCCGTTAATCCCATGAACTGCTTCGATGCAGATCCCTTTTTCCGCCAGTTCCACTGCGCGAAATGCGGCGTCGGTGGCCACTATCCCTTTCATTGCACAGCCATGATTGCCGCCGTCGCAGATCATTCCAGTCAGACCGCTTGCCATATTCCAGATCACTCTCGATATCTCTTCTTCCCGGCCGCCTCTCATGAAAGCCAGTCCGCAGGCCATGCCAGTCCCCGCCGCAATACCACAGCCGCAGAAAGCAGACAGTTTGCCGGAATATTCCTTGATATACATGGTGATCAGGTAACTGAGCGCTGTGGCTCTCAGCAGAATTTCTTCGCTCCGCTGCTCTGTTTTCATACAGGCAAAAAGCGGCATCGTGGCAATAATTCCATGGGCGCCGCTCCCCGTGATACTCATTGCCGGACGGCTAAGCCCCAGCACTCTGGCCTCAATGGCCCCGCCGCACAACAGCTGCGCCGTTTTTTGGCAGTTTTCTCCGATAATCCGCCCGCCGTTTTCTTCATATAGCGCACGGGCAATAACAGCCCGTTCCGATGCAAGTCCTTCTTCCAGCAGCTTCAGGTTCATGGAAAATGCCTCTCGGATAAATCCGATCTCATCTTCCGGAACTTCTTTGGCGTATTTAAAAATCTCTTTTACCAGATATCGGTGAATGATTGGCTCTTCTTCTGCCTTTTTACCCGAATCCGACTCTTTTTTCTGCGCTTCTGTCTGTTTCTGATACAAAAGCATGCCATTTTTTTCTATCTCTATAATCCTGGTATGTTCATCCCGAATCCGAACGGTGCAGTAACCCTCTTCTGTTTCCACAGACGCGTCAATCGTGATCTCCGATCCGATGTGATCCATGCACACTTCTATCATTCCGGCGTCAACCATGGCCGCCGCCCGGTCATCGTCTTCCGGCCGGATATCCGCAAGAGACTCCAATCCTTTGTCCGCATTGGCAGCTACCGCTCCCAACGCCGCGGCATATAGGTTACCGAATCTTATAGAATTGGGAATTCCGCAGGTAAACGCATTTTTATACATACCAGAATTCAAAGCCACACGAACACGCTTCACTTCACCTTGCACATATTTCTTTGCGCTTGCCACCGCAAATGCAATCGCTCCCGGCTCTGTTACTCCTAATGCCGGCTTCATATCTTCCCGGATCAATCTTGTCAGTTCTTCCATAGATTATCCCGTCCTTTTCTTTTTGACGCCATTATATCACATCCGTTTTGCAAAAGGGATGGCCGTCATAAAAAACTTTATACATTTTTTATCTCCAGTTTATTGACATTACCGGCCTGTATCGTATGATTATCCTTATTAGGAGGGTGATGAACGTGAAAGAAAAACTGATACGTTTCATGTATGGAAGATACGGTGTCGATTCCTTCGGAAAATTTCTGCTGGTAATCGGTTTGATCGCATTGTTTTTATCGGGCAGCGAAGATCGGCTGATCTTCATTCTGATTTCCTGGATGATTCTGATTTACGAATATTACCGTATGTTCTCCAAAGATATCCATAGACGTTCTGCCGAAAATCAATGGTATCTGAACAAGACCGCTAAGCTGCGCAATTTCTTTTACCGCCAGAAAAATCTGATGATGCAGCGCAGAACACACCACATCTATAAATGCCCATACTGCCGGCAGAAAATCCGCATTCCCCGTGGCAAAGGGCGGGTGGAAATCCGTTGTCCCCGGTGCAGTACAACATTTATAAAAAAGAGCTGACAAGAAAGGAGAACTGTCATGTTAGATTATCTGGTATTATACCAAAGCGAAACCGGCAACACCAAGAAAATCGCCGCCACCATATTTTCTCAGCTGCCGGGCAATTCTAAAGACCTGATTGATATCACAACCGACAAGCCGATTCCGGAGGCGAAAACATACTATATAGGCTTCTGCGTCCACCGCGGCACCTGCAGCATCGCTGTCAGCGATTTTTTAAGCGGACTCAGCGAAAAGAAAATTGCTTTATTCGCCACCTGCGGCATGGGAAGCTCGCCAGAATATTACAAAACCATTGAAAAAAATGCCAGCGCCTGGATCGAAGACGACAACGAATATCTGGGCTGCTTTATCTGCCAAGGTAAAATGCCGCAGAAAGTACGGCAGAAATATGAGAAAATGCGGACGCCGGAAAACAGCGCACAAATAGATATGATGATCCGCAATTTTGATGAAGCGCTGACACATCCAGACAGCCTGGACGAAGAGCACGCCAAAGTATTTACAATGGGGACGGGTAATTTTTAAAAAGTCCCCGTCCCCATTGGCCTCTCACCTGTCCCCAAATTAGAATATTTTCTTCATTTGTGATATAATTGAGGAAATATTTTCATAAGATTAAAATGGGAGGTTACTGAGATGAATGAAAACAGGACAAAACGCAACCGACTTTTGGCAGCACAAGTAATCAAAGGACTAAAATCACGAAATATGGCCGGCTATTTCACAGAAACAAAAGAAGACGCATTGAAAAAGGCATTGGAACTCATCCCGGAAGGGAGCAGTATTTCCTGGGGCGGGACCACTTCTGCTGCCGAAATCGGCCTGAAAGACGCTGTCTGTTCCGGAAATTATACCGTATATAATCGAGAGGCGGCTCCGAATCCGGAAGAAAAACGAGCGGCTGAACTTGCCGCCTATGACTGTGATTATTATCTTGCAAGCGCAAATGCCATTACAGAAGACGGTATTATGGTGAATATAGATGGATTTGCAAACCGTGTATCTGCCATCGCCGCCGGCCCGAGAAATGTAATCATGATAGTGGGAATCAATAAAATTGTCAAAAATATTGACGCAGCCATGTCAAGAGCTCGAAATGAAGCTGCGCCGATCAACGCGCAGCGCTTTAATCTCAGCACTCCATGCTCCGAAACCGGATGCTGTTACGACTGCAAATCTCCGGATTGTATCTGTTGCCAGATTCTGATCACACGCTATTCCAAGATTCCGGAAAGAATCAAAGTTATCCTAGTAAATGATTCTCTTGGGTTTTGAAAATTACTGAGAATCCCCGAAAATCCACATGGAAAAAGCTTGACGATATTTTAGGCATTTGCTATAATAAACAAGTGCCTAAGCATGGCGCCATAGCCAAGTGGTAAGGCAGAGGTCTGCAACACCTTCATCACCAGTTCAAATCTGGTTGGCGCCTTAATTTTGAAAGCATCCTTTTAAAGGGTGCTTTTTATTTCGCGTTCCTCCGGACTCAAACAACAAGGGACAGGGCTCCTCCGATTGGGGACGGGGAATTTTCAAAAATTCCTCGTCCCCAATCGGTAGATGTAGAACGCGGTCATAATCTTTACCCTGTTTTTATTCGCCAGTATATCATATCCTAATATTTCTTTTATTTTATTCAACTTGTAGGTCAACGTATTTTTATGGCAATATATTGCCCGGGCTGTATTCTGTGTACTACAATCATTCTCAAAATATCTATATAAAATTTCCACATATTCTGTATGATGCTTTTTATCGTATTCTATTAATTTCCCAAGAACTTCTTCCATAAAAGCCGGACAGATATGCTCGTCTCTAACATTTGTCAATATTTTATATATTCCCAGTTCGTCATAAGCAAGAAAATTATTTCTTATGGTTGTTTTGGTCAATTGATAGGCGATCAGCGCAGTACGATAAGAATCGTAGATATCTCTTACTCTGCCTACCGTGACTCCCATTCCAATGTACAGATGCTCATCCTTTTCACACATATTCCGAGCTTCCTGCCGAAGCCATGTGCTCTGATATCCGGCAGCGAGAATAATCAGATTTCCGTTTTCCTCATAAACGATCGTCTTTTTCATTTTAAAATGTAAAGATTTCTCTACCGCCGCCAGCTTAAAATTTCCGTCTGCCGTGTCGTAAACATGACAGCTCAGGATCATAACAGTATAAGAAAGCTCTCTTGAAAAGCCGTTTCTTTCCAGATGATCCAGATACATCTCTTCATTTTCCGGATAGGTAATTGCATTTTTAAATGCAGTCAATAGATTTGTTTCTTTTTGTTCATTTTTCAAAAGAATTTCAGAAAATCTTCTCATTATATCAATATATGGAGTTTTCCACGAGGCAGAAAATAAGGGAAGGTTATTGTGGTTACACCACTCAATTACTTCCTGCGAAAATTTCTCTGCTCCTCGCAGCGCGATAATGACGCCGCCTGCATTCGCTTCATGCATAGCCCGGATAAACTCTTTCAGCCATTCATTTGAACTGTAATTAAGCCCGGAATTAAACACTAATTCATTACCATGCAGAAATTGTGCAAATTCGCCGCCCTCCACCATATGAATCCAGCTGATCCTTTTACCAAAACAAGACAACGTATGAAGCTTAACATCATACTGCACTCGTATTTCTTCATATAAACTCTTCAATTCTACCGCCATATTCCACCTCCTTGCGTTCATATCATATCACAATTGTGCTCGAAGCACAATTTTCCAACTAATCGATGTACTGCAAAAACATATTCAAACGCTTTTCCCTATGATATATTGTATTCGTAATACAAATGCTAATAACACCCCGTATTTTGTATTTTCAATTCGATCTCTAGATTATAAAAAAGCGACGTGTAAATCAATTACACGCCGTCTTTTTTATTTCTTTCAAAAAACAATATATTTGCTATTCTCCCAGGAAATAATGTCCATAAGCATCCGCCGCCTTAATTGCCGCACACACCTTTTCCGGCGTCACCTCAAAAGGCATATTATGAAGAGTGTCATTTTCAGCACAGGCAGCATTTGCAACCGCCATAAAATTGTTCCGAAGGCCACCTTTTCACCAATCAGGCAGCTTTACTGCCTATGACAGCCCCCAGAAAGATCCACACAAACAGCTTTACGGGGAAACATAAGAATAACAGCATGGTAACTGCCAATGGTTTTTTCATGATTGCTCCCAGAAGCGCGGCCGTCGTTACTGCGGCCGCTATGACCACGTGTCCGCCACTGTGGAACACGGCCAGTGCAATGCCGTACCCCAGACATACCCCTGCAAAAATCACGGGGAAGAAATGTCCGCCCCTGAGCCCCAGATGTATACACAGATTGGTCAGCAACACTTTCAAAAATGCGGCGGCCATAAGCATCCATGGAAGATAATTTCCATATTCCGTCATCAGAACTCCCATCTGTTCTTCTCCAGAGAACATTAACGCCGGAACGAAAAATCCGATTACTCCCAGACATAAACCTCCCACCATCTCACGGACTATCGGCGGCAGCTTATCTGCTGTCCGCTCGCTTCCTTTTTTCGTCAGTTCATAAAATTTTGAAAGAAGAATACCGGCAAATACATAGACCAGCATCATCGGATAATCGATTCCTGACGGTTCTGCTTCTGCAAAAGAGGGAAACCCTTCCATGGGTGTTCCAAACAGCGCCGATAAGAATAGATATACACCGGTACCGGCGCCAAGTGCCAGTCCATAGAGCAGAAGTTTTGACACCAGTGGAAGAGACTGGGGCAGCCTGTCTTGTCCTTCCTGTTCTTCTTCTACTGCAAAGATTCCAAACAGCGGTGAATGAAACAACACTCCCAGCGTTACCGCCATTCCCACCTGAGAATAGGTTTTGACGTCTTCTTTTGCAAATTTCACATTCTCACTTGCCCAGCAGCAAAGCCCGACTATAACTCCAGTCATTCCTGCTTCCGGTCCCACACTGCTGCCCAGGATCAGAGGAAGTGCCGCCGCGGTCAGCAGCACCAGCATATTCCGGTACTCATAACGCTTTTCTCTTTTCAGTGTGCCCAGTACTTCTTCAAGTTCTTCCGGATAATTACCAAATTTCTTTCGAAATAATCCAATGACTAATCCACCAACCGTACAGATTATAATCGTATAGGCCGGAATCGATATCTGCGCCGGAATCCACTCCCAGACCAGTTCCGTTCCCAAAAGCACCGCTTTCAGAAACAGCCAGAGTACCAGTCCTGCAAACGCGCCTATCACGAGACAGAACAACCACAATTTCATCTGATTTCTTACTTTTCTTTGCATGATAAACTCTCTTTCCTTTTCTATAATTGCGGACAGCAGAACGCTCCATTCAAGCAACAGCTTGCATTTCTATCTTCCAAGAAAACACTCTTCTTCGTGTGAATTGATCACTCCCACCGCCTGAAGATAGGAATAAATGATTGTGGTTCCTACAAAACTCATCCCCCGTTTCTTCAGATCCTTTGATACCGCGTCTGATAGCTCCGACCGCGTCTTCCCAGTTTCATGAAGCGTCTTCCCGCTGGTCCAACTCCAGAGATAAGCGTCAAAACTCCCATATTCCCGGCAGATCTCCTGAAATATCCGGGCATTTCCAACCGCCGCCCAGACTTTCCGCCGGTTTCTTATAATACCAGGATCTTGTAAGAGACGTTCCACATCCTCTTCTCCATAGGTTTTTATTTTAGCCGGATCAAAACCTTCAAACGCCTTCCGGAACGCTTCCCTTTTATTAAGAACACATTCCCAGGACAGCCCCGCCTGGAACGACTCCAGCAGCAGCATCTCGAATAATTTCCCATCGTCATGAACGGGAACTCCCCATTCCTCATCATGATAGCGAATATACGCCTCATTCTTGGGATTCGCCCAGGGACACCTCGTTTTTCCGTCTTTCCATTCCATAACGACTCATCCTTTCTTACAGGGCAGTCCCCTTTTGCGGCACATAATATTCCGACAGATCTACGCCCTCGTGATTTAAAAGCCAGATTTTTTTCTCAATTCCTCCGCCATAACCGGTCAGACTGCCATTTGCTCCAACTACACGGTGGCAAGGAATAATGATAGAGATTGGATTATGTCCTACCGCGCCGCCTATCGCCTGGGCAGCCATCCTGCTTTTCCCCATCACAGCTGCCGCACGCCTTGCAATCTCCCCATAAGTCACCACCTGTCCGTACGGGATCTCACACAGCAGTTTCCATACAATCCTGCGGAAATCACTCCCTTCCGGTGCCAACGGGAGCAACCCCGTTTCCGGATTTTCCCCTGCAAAATAGCTGTCCAGCCAGTTCCTCGTCAGCTTCAGCACCGGAGTATCACATACAGTCACGTCTTCTTTTACCGACGCGGCAAAATACTTCTGCCCCTCGATCCACACTCCCAGCAGCTTTTCGCCTCTTGCAGCCAGATAAATCTCACCCACCGGCGACATGTAGCGACACATTTCCATCGATCTTCCCCCCGTCCATATCATATTCTCAGACCTTGCGAAACCAAAGTTTCAGACAGAAATCCAATTCTCCTTTTTCCGCCAGGCTTCTGCCATCCATCTTGCGCATCATATTTTCCAAACTGCGAAGACCAATCTGTGTGCTTCTGGCGTCCCCAGTATGGCTCCGGATCCGGTTAGAAAAACAGATTCCGGTTTCATTTTCATTCTGAATGGACGCAATCCTCACCGGGAACTGAGAATCCGCATATTTTGTAATGTTTGAAACAATATTATCAAAAACCCGGGTCAGATACTCCTGGTTCACACGAATCTTCGCCGGTTCCCATTCCAGATCGCGCGTGACTTCGAACCCCTGCTGCTCCAGATAAGCTGCAAGCTCCGACAACAAGTCATAGAAGATCACACCGGGCGATTCCGCTTCCTCTAGTTCTGTCTCTTCTTCACTGCTGACCAGCGAATACTCAAAAATATGATCCGAAAGCAATTTTAACTGATGTGCTTTCTGATTAATTTTATCAATATAACTTAACACCTGCTCCCGATCTTCCACACCGTTTTTCTCCAAAATCTCTGTGTAGATCAGAAGGGATGTCAGCGGTGTGCGAAGATCATGAGACATCTCCGTCACCAGCTTACGATGCTCATCCATCAGGCGTGTCTCTTCTTCTATCTGCTCCTTCAGCGACTGCCGCATGGAATCCAGTCCCCACGCCAGCTCCGACAGCTCATCTCTGCCTCTCACCGTTATTCTGTAATCCAGTCCTCCGCCCTCCAGCAGCTTAATCTCCTCATGTAAAGTCCGAATATACCGGATTTTTCTCTGAATACCAGCCAGTACGATCAAGATAAACAGCGTTGACGAAAGAATCAGTTCTATCACAAATGCATAAACGTAAAAACGATAGGTATAGAAACCATAGATCGAAACAAATACAGGCCCGTCTTCCAGTTCAATCTTATAGCTTCCCTCCCGCTCGTAATACCCCGCATCCGTAATTTTCCAGGTCCCTGATTCTTCCGGATAGTCAGAATCATAAATAATAAGACCGTCCTTAAACACCTGGATTGTAGAGTTCCTCTGCCCGTGAATCCATTCTTCCAGCTCATCAATATTATCACTGGACACCTGGTTCTCTGTCACGTACTCCTGCAGATTCTCTGCCTGTTCCAATTCCTTTGTATCCGAATAATCTGTCGTATCCAGATATTCTGTAATCATATAATTCCCAGCCATATCTACAATGGAGAAAAACGCGGCAGATATACATGCAGCTATCAGCAAAAGCATCGTCAGCTCTGCATAAATCGTCATTTTCTTATTCTTCATAACCTCTGAATCGATATCCTTTCCCCCATACGGTCACAATATACCTGGGATTTTGCGGGTCCTCTTCAATCTTCACGCGCAGTCTTCGGATATGTACCATAATTGTACTGTTGCAATTATAGAAATACGGCTCGTTCCATATACTTTCATATAGATTCTGCGCAGAAAATATCTTCTTGGGATAGCGCATTAATAACAATAAGATATGATACTCAATCTCAGACAGATTCACCTGTTCTCCCCGGACATATACTTCATTATACTCCTCATTGATCCGGATTCCGGCCAGATCAATACAGCTTTCCTGCCTGATCGCACTTCCTTCTTCTTCCTTCCCCTTATAAATCTGATATCTGCGAAGCAACGCCTTGACCCGGCCCAGCAACTCCGCATAGGAAAATGGTTTCGGAAGGTAATCATCCCCCCCGGCCATCAGCCCCAGCAGCTTATCCGACCCCTGGGATTTTGCCGTCAGGAACAATACCGGCACATACGATATTTTCCGAATCTCCTCACACGTCTTAAGCCCGGACATTCCCGGCATCATAATATCCAGAATTACCAGATCCGTATCCTTTGACAGCTGCTTCAGGCCATCTGCCCCATTCGCTGCTTCCTGTACCAGATATTGTTCTCCTTCCAGCAGGATCCGGACTCCTTCACGGATATCCGCATCATCCTCAATAATTAAAATATTCGCCTGTTTCATAACTGTCTCCTTTTCTTTTTCCATTCTATCTGAAACCCGCAGATAAGACAAGCGAATCAAACCAGTCCGCTTCCATCTTTTTTACTTACCGCCCTTAGGATAACAAAAGATACTTAATCGTTTCTAAACGAATTCTGAAAAAATCTAAATTCATCCATCGGATAGATCCCCACATCCGCATCCGCCGCCTCTTCCTCCAGAACCACTACATAATCATAATCCTCCAGTTCTTCTGCCTTCACTTTTTCCGTCACCTCCACATTTGGCGCGAACAGAAAATACCGGCACACATACCACGCACTCCAGTCTGATACCTGACCGTCCCGGTCGGACGCTACCACCAGATACCTGCGTTCATCTACACATCCGCTGTCATACCAACGGTCACCCACTATTTGCCGCACCCGGCCGGGGAGAGACTTGACATACCCTTGCTGAATCTGTAGCAGGCCGTTTATCTCCGAATATAGAAAATTCACAGCTGCCACCAGACAGATCAGGACTCCATACTGATACCTGCGTTTGGCTTCTGGCGAGGAATACGCCATATAGCCGCCACGTTCATCAATATCCACCGCAAAAGAGCGCTCCATATCCGTCTCTGCCTGTAGAATCAGTATTCCCGCAAACCATACTATGATGCTGGACGCATACCGTTCAAATCCTGCCAGCCGCACGGCCTCCTCTTCCGGCATGGAGAAAAGATAAAGACCCAGGATCCCCGCATAATAGATCAAGACAATCACAGTTGCCAGAAAAAAGGTTCTTAGAAGCTTCCACCGCCTGTGCAAAAAAAACTTCACATACCCGTAAGCCGCAACTGCCAACAGGCTGCACACCAGGAATGCCTGTACCGGCCTGGAAGACAGAGCGGTCCCTTCCTGCAAAAAGGTTCGGACAATCTGCTCATAAAGCGCCTGATCCGCAGGCTTCAACGCCTCCGCAGAGGCAGTCAGATCAAATTTATGTTCTGTCCCCGCCAGAGCATGGGCAACATGATACTGCCAGAGAAGCCATGGACAGACAGACAGGCCACCCGCAGCCGCAAGCGCTGTCAAGCGGGTTCGAAGCCGGATCTTCCGGCTTCTTCCCACCATCCAAATCATACACAAATAAGCCAACGCGCCAAAAAAAACGCCTGTGCTTTTTACAATTCCGGTAAACCCTATCACTACACCGCAGCACAGGCACGCCTTCACCGGTTGCTGCCGGTAACGGGCCGCTATAGATATGGCCGCCAGGCTCAAAACCGGCAGCAGAAAATCTACCAGAAGATTATTGATCCGAATCGTCAGATTCAAATAAGAAAGCATGCTGCACCCCACGGCCAGAAATGCATATAAAAGAAAACGCCTGGACTCTCTTACAATTCCAAATACCGCTGAAAAAGCCGATAGGATCATCCCCGTCTGGGCCGTCAGCATCACGCCTTCTCCATGTCCCAGAAATCTGCACACATAATAGATCCACACTGCTGTTCCCGGCGGATAATCTTTAAAGGAAATAAGGGCATCCGAAACTCCCGGATATTTTCCTGTACTCAGCAGATATTTTACAATCAATGCCCAGTGGGAAAAATTGTCATAATGAATTAGATTCTGATCTGCTACAATCACGAGAAAAATCAAGCTTCCCAGAATCAGACAGATCATACTGATTCCCGGTATCCAAAACGAAACCGGCATCCTCCGTAACCGGATTTCCTGCCAGGCCAGGCACATAACCCCGCCGGCCAGAAGACCGTCTGCCACTGATCCAAGAATTCCAAGCAATCCCCCCAGATACAGAATCAGACTTATACCGCTTATGGTCACAAGCGGAACAAACCAGCTTCGTATCTTAAATTTCTGCCAGACCAGCAGCAGATAACCAGCCATCGACATCACAAAGAACAATCCTGTGATTCCTCTCATAAGCCCCATTCTCCTTTCTTTACCAGCGTCTATCCACTCCTCTTCTGCCCCAGAAAGCGCAACCGGATATTCCGGCTGATATCGTCATAAACTGTCATCCACGGATCAATCTCCTTCGGCAGCGAATGTTCCCGGTCATGGACGATCTGCAGCCAGTGTCTTCGGCTCTTCTCATTTTCCGGCTCCACCACCGCCGCCAGGAACTGTCCGTCCCCCTCTTCTTTCACATGAACAATTCTGGCCGCAAGCTCTGCCTGATAATACTCCGTGACCACAGAAGCCCGGCAGATATCCCCCTTCCGCACTTTTGCTTTGCTATCCAGCCGGAATGCCATTCCCTCTTCCGACACATCCATAGTCCTTCCTTCCCACGCTATCCCCTCAAATTCCAACCGGATCTCCTCTTTCGCCCGAATCCGTTCATACTTTCGTTTGGAATCACGGCCCAGCATGAACAAAACCGCATAAAACAGCGCGATCAGATTGTAAAAAAGCCAGAACAAAATCACACTGCTGTACACCAGGGCCATGCCATATTTTCCTGCCGCAAACCGCACAATGGCTGCCAGCGTAAGCAATATCAGGACTGCATGCGGAATCACATAACGCAAAGACGTAGTCTTTACGCTGGTTTTTTCCTTCTGAGTCACTTTAAACTTCAGCTGTTTAATTCCGATGGATTCCAGCAGCACCGGAAGGATCAGATAGGGCGCCAGAATGGTATCGATAATCTGGCTCCAGCGCATGGTTCTGACATTCGTGCTCAGATAACGTACTGAAAAACTGTAAAACAGATGGGATGGAAGCCAGAAGATCACCAACTCCCAGAATCCACATTCTACCAGTCGAAAATCAAACAACGCAAACAGAATCGGCGCCAGGATAAACACCATCCGGTTGAAAAAGGACCACCAGTACAAATAGGCATTGAGATAGGAAAGCCGCGCTGCCGCCGGCAGATCTCTGGTAAATATGGCATGGGTGTTTCGGATGCTCTGGATCACGCCTCTGGCCCAGCGGATTCTCTGGCTGATCATACTGGACACAGTGGTAGTGGACAACCCCGAAGCCAGCACCTCTTCAGTGGCATAAGTAATGTACCCCGCTTTTTGCAGCCGCAGACTGGTCTCAAAGTCTTCCGTGATTGTATCATAAGGAAAGCCACCGATCTCTTCCATCGCCTTTCGCAGAATTACCGTATTACTTCCGGTGTATGCCGATGAATTGGAAGCATTGCGCATCACATTAATCTCCCTGGAAAAAAAATCCTGCTCATTGGGAATATCGTTTTCCGAGTACAGATTAAACTGGAACAGATCTTGATTATAGAAGCTCTGAGGCGTCTGAATCAATCCCACCGGGCAGTCCGGAATGAGAAAATACGGCACCGTACGCATAAGAAACGTACGCCTGGGAATCATATCCGCGTCAAAAGTCGCGATCAGCGGCGAAGACGTCTTCTCCAATGCATGATTATAATTACCGGACTTTGCATGGGGATTCTCAGTCATTCCCAGATATCCGGCCCCAAGGCTCTCTGCCAGACGATGGAGCCAGGGCCGGTTCCCGTCGTCACACACATAAACATGAACTTTATTCTGGTCCGGATATTCTAGAAACATACAGGCGTTGATGGTTTTATACAACAATTCTGCGGGTTCATTATGCGTAGCGATCAGCACGTCCACCTCCGGATATTCCCACGGTTTTGGATTTGGCATCACAAGTTCCGATTTTCCGCTTCGCATCCTGCTGATCATCAGCTCAAACATCCCCAGCATAGTGGCAGTTTCCGCCGCCGCCAGAAGAATTCCTGCCGCCGCCTGCCAAAATCCTGACTGCCAGGGAATGGTAAAAAAAATCCTCCAGATCAGATATATAGAAGAAAACAGGATCGTCAAACAAAAAATCAGATTCCTTTTTCGCTCAGCTTTCATATATCTCCGCCTTTCTCCCTGCAAACACCCATTGTTTCTGCAGCCAATAAGATATAAGGAACAGCCCGGCGTCGCACCAGATTTTAATTAGTGAAGGATCAAGGACAGTAGCCGCCGACAGCCAGGACACCGACGCAGCCGACATTGCAGCAACTCCTATGCAAAGCACTATATACCGCACACCCGGCTGCCATTTCGCAGCACACCCAAACACACTATATTTGTTGATGAAGTAATTAGCCACAGCTGACAGAACCCTTGCGGCTGCCGTCGCACCCCAAATTACAACTGTCTGCCGGCCAGTTCCGGAAGCCACATGAAAAAAAAGCCAAAACAACGCCACATCCAGAACAGCGCATAGACTGGATGACAAAAGGAACCGCAGAAACACTCCAAACAACACTGTCATCACCCGGAAACTGTCCCGGACCGGCCGGAAATGAGATCCTTCATTCCCATCCTCATAGATGGTACGGATCCTTTCTGTTCGAATAGAAATCCCTTTTTCTACGCAGGCTGACAGCATCTCCATCTCATATTCAAAACGTTCTCCGGGAACCCGAAGAAAAAAATCCAGCAATGTTCCGTCAAATGCCCGCAGTCCGGTCTGCGTATCCGTAAGCCACACTCCTCTGGCCAGAAAAAATAGCAGAGACGACATCCGGTTTCCCAATCCAGAACGCCAGGGAATGCCCGGACCGGAAAATTCTCTTCCGCCCAGTACCAGCGTCTCCGGATATCGCTTTACGGCGTCAAAAAGCCGGATCATATCCGAGACCGCATGCTGCCCGTCACAGTCTGCGCAGAGGATGAGACAATCTTTTCCTGCTTTCTTCCGCACATATTCAAACCCGGTTTTCAACGCGCAGCCTTTTCCCATGTTTCTTTCATGAATCAGAACGACACAACTTTCCATTCGGGCCGCCTGACGGAATATCCTTGCAGATTCGAACCCGGAACCGTCGTCAACCAGCACCACCGTTCCCAGGATTGCAGCTCGCAGTTCTTTTACATATTCCGGCAATTGTGGCTTTGGTTCCAGCGCCGGAATAATGATATAAGTCTCTTTCATTGTGTTTCCTTTCATTTCTTTTGTTTTAGAATGCGGCTTCGGGGACAATCCTGTCTGCAGCCAATGCATTCCTTTTTCATACAGGAGATCTTCTTATCGTTAATATAAAACTGATCCTTCCCCAGATATTTAGCAATATAAAGTGCCGTATCCGCACACCGGTAAAGTCCTTCATAGCTTTTGATCTCTCCGTCCACCGGAACTGCCCCAATGCTGACAGATACCCGGTCTCTCTCATAATAAATTCCCAGAGCGCTATGAACCTGCGTCAGAAGATCCCGGAATTTCTGTTCCAGCATTCCTCTTTCCACAGGATTTGGCATCAATACCGTGAACTCATCTCCTCCCAGTCTGCCGATATAATCACTTTTTCGGAAACAGGAACGCAGACATTCTCCAAACCTTACCAGAATCCGGTCTCCCTCCGGATGTCCTTCCGAATCATTGATCTTTTTAAAATTATCCAGGTCAAATAGAACCAATACGCCGCACGGATTCTCTCTGTTAAGGAATTCTTCGGTACATCGTTCGAAACCACTTCGGTTATACAGACCCGTCAGCTGATCAAACCTGGCCTCCGTCCTTGCCTCCGTCAGCTGGTCTTCCATACGGATCATACCTTCCCGTTTCTCCATATAATCCCGACCCAGCCTCCGGACCGTCTCCGCCAGCGGATTCAGTTCCGGAAGATGACAGGTATTGCCGGTTTCATCTGAAACCGGCTGTCCACCGGCCAGGATGCTCTGAATTTCCCTTTTCATCTGACCCATCTGACAAAACAGATATTTTTTTAGATGAAAATGTATCACCAGCACCGTCACCAAACTAATAATCCCAATCCCTGCCAGACCTTCCGCAGCCGTTCTTGCCCCGCTTGCCAGAATCTGATCCATTCCGGTACATGCAAGCAGATACGCCCCTTCTTGTTCCTGTGCCACCGCTATATGATAGGTCCCATTAATTTCCAGGACTCGGAGTCCCTCCCGGCTAATCTCTTCCAGGAGCTCCAGAAGCTCCTCTGTCGTCTCTATGCCGCTGACCTGCAGATCCTGTATGTTATTCTTCGTAATCCCTATCAAATAGCCCTTCTTTTTTTCTATAGCGGCCAAGGTAGTCTCTGTTCCTGTGGTTGCCTGCTGCAGAGTGTCTTGTATCATCTCCTCCTGACTGCACAGACCCAGCCGGTCTGCTTGCGCATCGATCCGCACTGAGGCAAACCAGGGGGACTGGGATTTTACTTCTGTATAGAAATATGACGGCGCCTCATCAAATCCGGTTTCTTCTACAACCACCCTGCTTCCATCCGGCCAGACCTTACCGTTAACATCCTCCGGCCCTGATCTCTCCCCTACAGCCAGACAGATTCTTCCATCCCTGCCGGTCACAGTAATCCCCTGCACTTCCATCAAGTCTTTTACTATAGCAAGCTCCGATTCCGAAATCATCTGGGGAGCGCTGGCTAAAATGTATTCCACCGCCCATGCTCTATTCCGGTAATCCTCCTCCAAAAGCCATATCTTCTCTTCATAATCCTTCCTCACGCTTTCAAGATTCGCTTCTACTCCGGACAACATCTGCTCCAGATAATTCCCGCCAGCCTTTATACTTCGCTCATACATACTTCCAATAAACAACAGACCAGTCAGCGCTGTCGACAATAGCAGGATCACCGCAAGCCGGACATACAGCTGTTTCATACCCCTCCACCCCCTTTTTTCATCAGACGGAAGTACTCCTCCCGAGGAAGCGGACGGGAAAAATAGTACCCCTGGGCCACACGGCAGCCATTGGCAAGCAAAAATTCTGCCTGTTTTCTCGTCTCTACACCTTCTGCCACCACCTCCATCCCCAGATCGCAAGCCATATGAATCGTGGATGTCAGGATTACATCGATTCTTGGATCACCAGCCAGTTTCACAAAGGAACGGTCCAGTTTCAGCACGTCAAACTGAATATCGGCCAGTGAACGCAGCGTAGAACTTCCGGTTCCATAATCATCCATATAAACCTGGAATCCCATCTCCTGCAGTGTGCGGACCAATTTTGCCAGCTCTTCCCGCCCTTCGTTTTCCACTACGCTTTCGGTGATCTCAAAAGACAATTTTTCCGCAGGGATCTGCGCTTCCCTCACGATCCGGCAGATCTGTTCTACAATTCCGGTCCGGATCACATGAAGCCTGGACAGATTGACCGACACATTTCCCACTGGAATCTGTCTGCGTCCAGCTTTCCCAATATCCCGGCATACCAGACGCAGAACCTCTGTATCCAGCTCTATGATCTGTCCCGTGCTTTCAAATACCGGGATGAACCGGTCCGGAGGAATTAAATCCCCGTTCCGGTTCTGCCACCGCACCAGCGCCTCCGCGCCACAGATCTTCCCGGTCCGCATATCATACTTAGGCTGATACCAGACCAGGAATTCCTCCCTTCGCAATGCCTGTGTGAACTGCATCTCCAGGCTGCCGCGCTCCATCTGCTGCCGGAGCGTGTCTCCGTAAAAGCTGCATTTTTCCGCAATATGCTCTTTTGCCTCCTGCCTCGCATACCAGGCATTGGCACAGATCTGCTCCAGATCACCTCCTCCGGAAAAAGAACAAACGCCAAAAGACATCGCACACTCCGGAAGCCGTCCAGCCTCCATCTCCCGGTTCAATCCAGCCTGAAACCGGTTCAGTTTTTCCCGGATCTGCTCCCGTCCCTCTCCCCGCAGGACTGCAAGAAACACATCTCTGTGGCAATGATAGATCTCTTCTCCCGGAAGCATCTCATGAAACACTGCACAAACCGCCCGCAGAACCACTTTCCCTCCCAGCGCTCCGTAGAGCAGATGGATTATTTTAAAACGGTCAATGTCAAAATAAACCGCCCAGCGGCATTCCGGTTCCTCCCGCTGCATCTGATCATAATGCAGCTGAAAATACTGCTCATTCCATTCCCCCGTAAGGGCATCCCGATATAGATTCCCTGTCATTTTTCTGCGAAACCGCCCCCATATCCAAATGAACAGAGCAGCCATCGCCAGAATTACCAAATAAAGGAACCACAAGACAGCCCGCAAATTCCGGCCCAGTTCATCCGTCATCCCATTCCCGGCTCCTTCCCCCGCTCTCTTCAGGATGCCCGGATCATTGGCAGAAAGGCTCCGGGCATTCACATACGTCAGCGATTCCTTAGTCTTCCCATCAATATAAGGCTTAATCTGGTTACGGTACTGAAAAAAAGCAACCGCTCCCACACCAGCAATAATCAATAAAAAAACCGCCTGGAAGATCCGGGTCTTCCAAGGCGGCCGAAACAGCTTTTTTTCTTTCATTTTCACACAGCCTTCCCGATATCCTTATCGTAGCATGTCTCGGAAAGCTTCTTTTTATTCCTATTTCCAACAATCATCACTATATGCACATTCCAAAATTGCAACCAGTTTCCAAAGACTCTGGTAGGCCAGGCTTCATCTCACCGCTGTTACACAAAAAAAGAGTTCCGAATCCGGAACTCTTATAACAGGCGCCAACCAGATTTGAACTGGTGATGAAGGTGTTGCAGACCTCTGCCTTACCACTTGGCTATGGCGCCTTACTCTATATAATGAACACATGATGATGTGTCAGTGACCCCGACGGGAATCGAACCCGTGTTACCGCCGTGAAAGGGCGATGTCTTAACCGCTTGACCACGGGGCCATCTTTTGTCTCATCCTTCGGACGTGACCGAATTACATGTTAGCATATCCGGATTGATTTTGCAACCTTTTTTTCTTTTTCCTCTCAAATATTTGACGCTTTCTTTCCTCTGAGCTACAATAAGAAAACACAAGACCAAGAAAAGGAGAATCAACATTATGAAATCACTGGTGCTTGCCGAAAAACCTTCCGTAGCCAGAGATATTGCCAGAGTCCTTGGCTGTCACAAGAATCTGCCCGGCGCCATCGAAGGCAGCCGGTACATCGTGACCTGGGCCCTGGGCCATCTGGTCACTCTGGCCGATCCGGAAGAATATGATAAACGATACAAAGAATGGAGTCTGTCCTATCTGCCCATGCTCCCGGACAAATGGGAGCTGGTAGTGATCCGGCAGACCGCAAAACAATACCGCCAGGTGAAGGAACAGCTGTTCCGCAAGGATGTGGAAGACGTCATCATCGCCACCGACGCCGGACGGGAAGGCGAACTGGTGGCCCGCTGGATCCTGGACAAATCCGGCTGCCGCAAACCTATCCGCCGGCTCTGGATCTCTTCTGTCACCGACAAAGCCATCCGGGAAGGATTCGACCATCTGAAGGACGGCCGCCGCTATGATCCCCTCTACCACGCCGCCAGAAGCCGGGCGGAGGCCGACTGGCTGGTGGGAATCAACGCCACCCGGGCCCTGACCTGCAAGTACAACGCTCAGCTGTCCTGCGGACGGGTCCAGACCCCCACCCTGGCCATCATTGCGGCCAGAGAACAGGAGATCCGCTCCTTCCGCCCGGAAGACTATTACGGACTGACCTGCCAGGCCGGACGCGTAAAATGGACCTGGCAGCACCGTAAGAGCGGCAGCCTCCGCTCGTTTCAGAAGGAATTTATCACCGATCTGGAACGGAAGCTGAAGGGACACTCTCTGACGGTGACCGATGTGCAGAAAACAGCTAAAAAAACATATTCCCCGGGACTTTATGACCTGACCGAGCTGCAGCGGGAGGCCAACCGCAGATTCGGCTTCTCCGCCAAAGAAACACTGAACATCATGCAGCGGTTATATGAAACCCACAAGGTCCTCACCTATCCCCGGACCGATTCCCGCTACATCGGAACCGATATCGTGCCCACCATTAAAGACCGGCTGAAAGCCTGCAATACCGGCCCTTACAAAAAATACATTCCCCAACTTCTCCGTTCTCCCATCCGGACCAGCAAATCCTTCGTGGACGACCAGAAGGTCAGCGACCATCATGCCATCATTCCCACCGAAGAATATGTCCAGCTGGGAAACATGACCAACGACGAGCGGAAGATCTATGACCTGGTGGTAAGACGTTTCTTAAGCGTTCTCTGCCCCGCTTCCGAATACGAGCAGACCACTCTGAAAGCAGAGGCCGCCGGAGAACTGTTCACCGCCAAAGGACAGATCATTCTTTCAGCAGGCTGGAAATCTATCTATGAAAATGACAATACTCTGGCGGACGAGGAAGACGATGCCGATGACGCTGCTTTTCCAAGAGCAGCCAGCCAGCCTCTTCCAGCCCTGAAAAAAGGAAACGTCCTTGCCATAGACAACATCTCCACGACCTCCGGCAAGACGAAGCCGCCGGCACATTTTACCGAAGCTACCCTGCTGAGCGCCATGGAGAATCCAGTACGCTTCATGGAATCTAAAGACGCCAAGGAACGTAAAACCCTGGGAGAGACCGGCGGCCTTGGCACCGTCGCCACCCGGGCCGACATTATTGAGAAGCTGTTCCACTCCTTCCTGATCGAGAAGAAGGGAAATGAAATTTATATTACTTCTAAGGGAAAACAGCTGCTGGAGCTGGTGCCGGAAGATCTGAAAAAACCGGAGCTGACCGCCCGCTGGGAGATGCAGCTGTCCGATATCGCCAGAGGCGCCCGTAAAGAAGACGGCTTTCTGAAGGAAATCCTCCAGTACACGAATGATCTGATCCAGGAGATCAAGTCTGCCGAAGGCACCTTCCGCCACGACAACCTGACCAACACCAAATGTCCGCGATGCGGAAAGCGGATGCTCTCCGTCAACGGCAAAAACGCCCGTCTCCTGGTCTGCCAGGACCGGGAATGCGGATACCGGGAGACCATCGCCCGCCTCAGCAACGCCCGCTGTCCCAATTGTCACAAGAAGATGGAACTGATCAAGAAAGGCGAAGAAGAAACCTTCATCTGCAGTTGCGGCTATAAAGAAAAACTCTCTGCGTTCAAAGCCCGCAGAGAGAAAGAAGGAGCCGGCGTATCCAAAAAGGACGTCCAGAAATACCTGAAAAAGCAGAAGGACGAACCCATCAACAACGCTTTCGCCCAGGCTCTTGCCGGCATCCGGCTGGACGACGGCTCCGGTCAGTAAAATTATTTCTTCAGTTTTGCATAGTAGGTATCGGCTGTATAAAGGGCCGCTGCCGGATTATGCCCCAGAACCCGGTCTTTTGTAACCCCTGTGGTAGTCAGAGCTTCTGAATACTTGTAGAACAGGCTGTCGTGTCCTACACACAGACCCATGACCACATTCAGGTCCGTTTTTGCATGGTTCAGAAGCTTTGCCTGCAGAATAGGGTTGCACATATGGATGCCGATCTCGCAACATTCTTCGGGAATCCCCACTTTCGTTTTCGGCACACATCCTGCCTTGCAGGCCGCTCCGTACACTTCGAATCCGTGACTTCTTAAAATACCGGCCAGGATCCGGCTCTCCTTCAGCAATCCTACACAGGTAGCGATCCCGATCTTCTTCGCGCCGATTTTCTCCGCAAATGCCATAATCTCTTCCACCCGGGTATATTTGCAGTAATGCTCATATTCCACCTCCGCGGCTGCCACCATAACATCATAGTTCTCCGGTATCTCATAACAGGCCATTGCTTCTTCCAGCACCTCTGGATCCATATGTGTGGTTACACAGAACTCCGGAAAATCTTTTGCCGTTTCTTTTGCATCGCACCGCTTCACTGCGCAGTCGATGCAGGACATTTCTTCTGGTTTCATCTTCTTTTCCTCCCTCATCTTATTCTTTCATCTGATCCGCATACCAAACCACGATCAGGTCTACCATGCGGTCATAACTTTCCACGCCTTGTTCCTGCCCGTTTGCCTTCAGGTAACTGTCATTCACCTGGTTGGCCACTTCAGCCACTCTGCCGTCATAGGCTGCCCAGAACTCCCGGTTGGCCGCAAGATCGGCCTCCGTTTCTTCACAGAGAGTCTCTCTTACTTCCTGCCATATATCATAATCCGCATCATAAAGCACGTTCATGCAGTAGATCCATCCCAGCATATAGCCGCTGTATTGGAACTCTTCATCCGTCTCTTCCGTACAGGCCAGAAACGCAATGAAATTCGCCTCTTGTTCTTCCATGAAACCTTTCAGGTGGGAAAGCTCATGGCAAGCCGTAAATGGAATGTTATAATCGGTCATGGCAGAATTATAATTCGCCTCCGCCGTGAACGGAGAATATATCCCGCTTAACTTCTGCACTGACAGAATCCACGGGAACAAAAGCCCCTTGGGAGCAGGATAATATCCAGACAGTTCCGGATAACGCTCTCCCAGCTTCTTCATAGCCTCCGGCGCTTTCTCACCCACCCAGGAAGTCAGCTTCATCACCCCGTCTTTCTCCCGTTCCATCAAAGGACTCAGACGATTGACCTCTTCCGTCAGCCACTGACAGACCTGCCGCAGTTCTTCTACGGTATATGTACTGGTGTCCATTCCTGTGCTTTCAGAAAAAGAAGTCCGATAATAATTAATACCACAGTTAACGGCATACAGAAAGTATAACACCCCGGCTGCCAGCAAAAGACTGCTCAGCCATTTGGCGGCGGCCTTCTTTCCCTCTTTCTTCCGGGCCAGCCTCCACACCAGCCGTACCCCAGTGAACAGTATCGTTATTAGTACCAGATACAACAGGATTTCCGATACAGAAAAAGGGAAAATTCCCATGACTTTCCCAACTGTGTCGACCCAGGCAGTATAGATATGCCTGCTGTACCAGACGGCAAATGCTTCGTTGTATTTTGCACACAGCGTAAGCAGAAAACCGGCTGCCAGTAATACGCAGCCGGTCATAATCTTTTTTCGATAGTTTTTTCTATCTGTAAATCTGTATTCCATACTATATCAGAGGATATTTTTTCGTCAGATTCGCCACCAGAGTCTTTGCCTGTCCGATATATCCTTCGTCTCTTAATACCATGGCGATGGCCTCTGCGATTACATCCATGTCCGCTTCTTTCATTCCCCTTGTAGTAACTGCCGGCGTCCCAAGTCTCACTCCGCTGGTAATAAACGGAGATCTGGGGTCATTGGGGATGGTATTCTTGTTACAGGTAATATGCGCCATGTCCAGGCGAGCTTCCAGTTCTTTACCGGTTACGTCTTCCTGGCTCAGATCCAGCAACATCAGATGATTATCTGTTCCTCCGGATACAATTTCCACACCCCGCTCCATCAGACCTCTGGCCAGAGCCTGGGCATTAGAAAGAATCTGTTTCTGATATTCCTTAAATTCCGGCTGAAGCGCTTCCTTGAAGCAGACTGCCTTTCCTGCAATTACATGCTCCAGCGGCCCTCCCTGTGTTCCTGGAAATACTGCCTTGTCGAAATTAAACTTATCTGCTGCCGCCTGATTGCACAGAATCATGCCTCCTCTTGGCCCGCGCAGTGTCTTATGGGTCGTCGTGGTCACTACATCTGCATAGGGAATGGGGCTTGGATGAAGGCCTGCCGCCACCAGTCCTGCAATATGAGCCATATCCACCATCAGATATGCCCCCACTTCGTCCGCGATCTCGCGGAACTTCTGAAAATCAATAATTCTTGCGTAAGCGCTGGCGCCTGCGATGATCAGCTTCGGCTTCTCTTCCAGTGCAGTTTCTCTTACCATATCATAATCGATGACACCCTGGTCGTTCACTCCATAAAAAGACGTCTCAAAATATTTCCCCGAAATATTCACCGGAGATCCGTGTGTCAGATGTCCGCCGTGATCCAGATTCATGCCCAGGATCTTGTCTCCAGGCTTCAGCATGGCAAAAAATGCTGCCATATTCGCCTGCGCTCCGGAATGAGGCTGCACATTGGCATAATCACAGCCAAACAGTTCTTTTGCCCGGTCTCTGGCCAGATCTTCCACTACATCCACACATTTACATCCGCCATAATATCTTCTGCCCGGATAGCCTTCCGCATATTTATTGGTCAGAATACTTCCCATCGCAGCCATGACCGCTTTACTTACCCAGTTCTCCGATGCGATCAGCTCAATGTGGGAATTCTGTCTCTCCAGTTCGTCCGTAATTGCCCGGGCAATTTCCGGGTCCGTTTTTACAATGTCATCATATGAATACATCTTCTATCATTCCTCCCGACTATTCATGATTCCTGTCAAACAACAATTTGTTATTATTTTACCATAGATTCATAAAAGATGGGATATATTTTTGTTTCTTTTATTAATTATATATTAAAGCTTACGAAGAAACAGCTCTTACCAGCACCGTCTGTACCAAGGGGATCCGTAGACGCTGGCAATTTTTACTACATCCCCAGTCTGAGGCGCATGGATCATCTGACCGTTTCCAATATAGATTCCCACGTGTCCCACATAACACACGATATCTCCAGGCTGCGGGCTGCTGACCGCAATACCGCAGCCTCCCTGCGCGCCTGATGTTCTGGGCAGGGTAATTCCCGCTACCGCATGGCAGTACTGAACCAGTCCGGAGCAGTCCAAACCAACCCCCGGCGTAGAACCGCCGTATTTATAAGGAACTCCCAACTGGCTGTAAGCCGCGCTCACAATCGTCTGCGCCACAGAAGTATTTCCGCTGGATGTACCGGAAGATCCGCTGCCGGAACTATTGCTTCCGGAGCCGCCGGATGCTGTTCCGGAATTTCCGCCGGAGCTTGTTCCCGAGTTGCCGCCGGATACAGTTCCGGATGATGCTCCTTCATCTTCTGCTGCCTCTTCCTCCTGCGCCTGGCCGGCTGCCGCCTCAACCGCTGCCAGCAGCTGTTCATCAAAACCTGCGATTTGCGCACGCTTTTCTTCCAGCTGCGCATTCACATCCTCCTGTTTAGCCGTATAATCTTCCTGCTGTTTCTCCAGATCGGCCTGTTCCTTTTTCAGCATCGTCTTCAGTTCCTCTATGGTATTGACCGTCTGCTTCAGCTCGTCCAACTGCTTCCTGTCATAGGAATGTACAGTGCTTGCATATTCCGCTTTATTGATAAAATCCTTTGCTGTGAGCAACGCTGCCCACATATCCGATTCTCCATCCTCATACATATAATTCCATTAATTGTTTCTGGAGCGATTCCGCTTCACTTTCCGCAGCGCTTTTCTGTTGTTCAATGTCTGATACCGGAGCCGCTGACACAGTGCTCCCAGCCATACAGCACACCATGAGAGCTGTGCCTGCGGCACAGACCATCCGTTTCATCTTTCTCATCTTTACACCTTTTCTTTTCTCTTATTTTTAACGCATTCTGTCCATTTTCTATTTAAGCGTTTAAAATTATGTCATAAAAAAAGAACATATCCGTGTGTTTTCACCGTATGTTCACAAATTATTCACAATTTAGAACCGTCAGCTTTCTACAAGAATGATATGTGCGAATCTGCAGACAAGTAAAGACGGATACCAAACCAACATATTTGATATCCGCCTTTACTTTGATGTTTCTGTCATTCTTTTTTTACCTCTTTCTCTTGGAAAATATGGTAATTCAGTTTACGTCTTCGGTGGTCCGTACCTTCCTTTCATAAACTTTTTTCCCGATGCAATTTGCATTTCTTCTTCCGGGAACTTCTTCTTCAACACTTGTGTTGAATCAAATAACAATTCATTGTTTACAGCTCGCGTCTGTCTTACAATTACATTTGTTATTTTGTAAGTATAATATAGCACTTCATTTCTTTATTGTCAATATATTTTTTATATTTTACACATTAATTATCTGTCTTTATTTTTCCCGTTTTTCTGAAAAATACATACTTTTTTCACATTTTTGTCAATTCTTTAACACAGACCACGCCTATAATATCCTCGTATTTTAGCCAAATTATTTATCTGAAGGAGGTTGCTATGTACATTATCAAAAATGCTCTTCGGAGTATTTCTCGTTCAAAGGGGAGGAACATTCTGATCGGAATTATTATCTTCGTCATTTCTCTCTCTTCCTGTCTGGCTCTGTCCATCCGGGAGGCCGCCAAATCGGCGCAGGCTTCCGCATTGGATGATCTGGAGATCACCGCTTCCATCAGTCCGGACCGTAAATCCATGATGGACAGTTTCGAAGACCGGGACGCAATGAAAGAGGCAATCAGCCAGACGCAGGGACTTTCTCTCGAAGAACTGGAAATTTATGCCGAGGCCGAAAGTGTTAAGAACTTCTACTATACCTATTCGGCGTCTATGAACGGATCTTCCATCGAAGCCGTGGACAGCACCGGAACAGCATCCGACGGCGGAATGCAAAGCGGTAATCTGGGAATCCAGGGAGACTTTACACTCACAGGATACAGCTCGGATGAAGCTATGGCTGATTTTATCGATGGTATCAGCTCCATTAACAGCGGTTCTATGTTTGCCGAAGGAACCGCAGACAACACCTGTGTCATCAGCGAAGAACTCGCAGCTTACAATGATCTGTCTGTAGGGGATACCATTACCCTTTCCAATCCAAACGCAGAAGAAGAGACTTATGATCTGACCGTCTGCGGGATCTATGAAACTGCGGCCGCCCAGGATTCATCTTCCGATATGATGGGAGGCTTCTCCCCGGCTGCTGACCGCGCCAACCAGATCTATGTCAGCGCCGCTACTCTGGAATCTATCGCGGACGCTTCAGTCGAGAACGCTACTGTGACAACAGATGAAACCACAGGTACCACTACAAGCACCGCTCTCCAGACTATGCTGAACGGCACTTATACATTTGCCAATACGGAAGATTACGAACGTTTCCAGGAAGAAGCTGCCAAGTTGGGACTGGACGAAAGCTATGCCATATCGTCCAGCGATCTGACTTCCTATGAGCAAAGCCTGGAACCGCTCCAGAATCTGAGTAAATACGCCGGATATTTTCTGATTGTCATCCTGGTAATCGGCGGCATTATTCTGGTGGTCCTGAACATTTTCAATATAAGAGAGCGTAAGTACGAGATTGGCGTTCTGTCCGCAATCGGCATGAAAAAAAGCAAAATATCCTTGCAGTTCCTGACGGAGTTGCTGTGCGTTACTTTCCTGGCTCTGATCATCGGTTCCGGAATCGGCGCAGTCTCCTCCGTTCCTCTGACCAACGCCCTGCTGGCCCATCAGATTGAAAGCAGCGCCCAGACTGCCCAGGGACAGAATGAACGTTTTGGCAGAGAAATGGGAACGCCGGGCGGCAGCCCCGAAAATTCGTCCGCGGAAGACAGCGCCGGCGCTCCTTCTTCCGGAACGGCTCCCGATGATATTAGCGGAAAAGGCGGATTCTTTGGCGGACAGGTGGCAGACTATGTCGACAGCGTATCTTCAGCAGCTAATCTGACCGTTCTGATACAATTGATCGGAATCGGACTGCTTCTGACCCTGGTCTCCGGCCTGACCGCGATCATATTCATTCTGCGATACGACCCGCTTAGAATTCTGAGCAACCGTGATTAAAAAGGAGGAAATCAAATGCATCCAGTTTTAGAATTAAATCATATTTCATTTCAATATTCCAGAGGAAGCCGGAAAATTCTAAACGACGTCACCTGCTCTTTCGAAAAAGGAAAAGTATACGCCGTCACGGGCCGGTCCGGCGCCGGAAAAACTACCCTTTTGTCACTGCTGTCCGGGCTCGCCGCCCCCACCTCAGGCCAGATCCTGATGGAAGGGCAGGATATCAGTAAAATCGACCGGTACGACTACCGGAGCCACAATATCGGCGTCATCTTTCAAAGCTTCAACCTGCTTCCCAAATACACCGCGCTGGAAAACGTCATCCTGTCCATGGACATTTCCGGGTGCCATTACGACAACAAACAAGCCTACGCCATGGAACATCTGAAAAAAGTAGATCTGAAAGAAGACGAGGCCAACCGCAGGATCCTGAAACTCTCTGGCGGACAACAGCAGCGGGTCGCCATCGCAAGAGCTCTCTCCTACAATCCGGAAATCATTCTGGCCGATGAACCCACCGGTAACCTGGATCTGGAAACCCAGAAAGAAATCATGAACATCTTTCTGGATCTGGCACACAAAGAAAACCGATGCGTCATACTAGTCACCCATTCCCCGCATGTGGCAGAGGACGCAGATGAGATCTATCCGCTGTAGGAGGGGGGGCTGACCCCCTACGGGTTTTCGCGGATTCCCGGAGTGGGGTCTGACCCCCTCCTACATACAAAAAAACCTGTAAATATATCATTTACAGGTTTTCAGCTCCCCCTGTTGGACTCGAACCAACGACAACTCGGTTAACAGCCGAGTGCTCTACCGACTGAGCTAAGGAGGATTATAAAATATACGTTATCACCTCGATAATTTATATACTTTATCACATATTTTATATATATTCAAGTAGTTTTATAAAAATTCTTTAGTCTTCATTGTATAGGCGTCAATGATTGGTAACACTTCACCCTGAAAGGAATGTCAAGGGTAAGGTGGAGATTCCCATAGGGAATACTACCTGACCTTGACATTCTCTTTATGATATAATGGTATGCGGCGGCAGCATTCCTTGCTGT
>CASEIR010000017.1 GCA_949287925.1 uncultured Lachnospiraceae bacterium | reverse complement strand
TTTGTAATTTTCAAATGTCACCTCTCCCGGCAAAAGCTCCGGTGTCGGAGCAAACATGGCATGGTCCGGCGTAATGGATATGATAAAAGTCCACACGAACGGCCCGGCGGTAAATATTAAAAACAGTATAAGCGCTGCAATATATCCGACTTTTTTTGCATACTTCATTAATATTCCACCTCCTTATTTAAACTCCGAAGATAGAATATTCCAAGGAGCAATGCAAAGAATAATACTATATAAGTCATGGCGCTTCCCTTTCCAAAATCCAGGAAATTAAACGTGGTCAAGTAGCTTTCCATCAGAATATTCTTTGCAAGATCACTGTAGCCGGAAAGAGCAACAATCTCATCAAACACATTGATTGCCGTTACCGAAGTCGATGTCAGGCCCACTCCGACAAACGGAAGCATCAACGGAATTGTGACGTGCAGAAAAATACCCACTTGTGTTCCCCCGTCTATCCTGGCCGCCTCGTAGACGTCTTCCGGCAGCGACTGCCGTCCTGCAAGACATACCAGCGCCATAAATGGAACACTTCTCCACACAACCACAACCGAAATCACAAATAACAGCAGCCATCTGGATGCCAGAAATTCAACCGGTTTCTCCACCGCCCCAATCCCGATCAACAGTTTATTCAAAAATCCGTACCCGGAGAAAAATACAAATTTCCACAGTATGCCGTTCACAAACGGCGGCAGCGCCCAGGGCAATACAGCCGCAGCCAGAAGAATTCCGCTACATCTCTTACTGGTTTTTAAAAATGCTGCCGTCAGGCATCCCAGGATTGTTGTTAATATAATCACCAGCAACAGGATATACACCGTATTTTGCATGCTGTACCAGAACGAATCCGACTTAAGGATATTCCGGTAATTTTTAAATCCGATAAAACGGATATCTCCCGGCGAAGTCAGCTTCCATTTTTTTAAACTATATGTAAATGTTCTAATAATTGGATAAAATACTAATACACCCATGATTAAAATCATGGGTGTCAGTAAAAGATATGGTATCATCTTTTTTCTCATATTCTTGTTTTCCTTAACTATTCCTCGCTGAGTAAATCATTCAATGCGGAAGACATTTCCTCATATGCCTCCTCTGCGGTTAATTCGCCAAGCGCCATTTTATTGATCGCGTTGTACATTGCGCTGCTCATTTCTGCATAGTAGGAAGGAACTCCATTCGGGAACGGAGAAGAAACCAGCTTTGCCTCTTCTAGCATCGCGCCTGCATTTTCGATCATTCCATCATTGATCAGTTCTTCCAGAACAGAATTACGGGTCGGAATCGCGCTGTTTGTTTCATTCAACTGCTTTTGCATATCCGCAGAAGTATACCATTCTACAAACTTCTTTGCCGCCTCTTTGTTCTCAGAAAGACTGCTGACACCGATTGCTTCCGGCAAAGGCATGGTCTGTTCTGCTTTCCCGTCTTTTCCGGGAACCAGAATCGGTGTGATCTGTCCGACTACACTACAGAGTTCTTCATTCTGGCTTCTGGAAACAAAAGATGTAGGACCGGTCAGGAAACTTGCGGTTCCTCCACAGATTCTCATATAAGCATCCATACCGGAAGACGTCTTATCCTCAGGAGCCACTAACTCTTCGTTAATCAGCGTCTCCAGATACTTCAGCGCTTCCATCACAGATTCTTCATTAAAAGTTCCGTCCTCGTTCCAGACAACACCATTCATGGTGTATGCCAGCCACATCAGGCAGGTAGAAGTCTTCTCTTCCGCATTCAATGCAATCGCAAACGGATATTCAACGGTTCCGGTTGATTTCAGAGTCCGGCATGCTTCCAGCACGTCATCCCACGTCTGTGGTTCTTCTGTAATACCAGCTTTTGCAAACTGCTCTGTATTATAATACCCGAGACGATAATCATTTGCATAAGGCATCGCCAACACCTTATCGTCAATCGTAAATGTTTCGATTGTCGGCATATCTTCTTTATCATCGTCGGAAACCTCCAACGGTTCCAGCCAGTCCGCCGCATAGAATTCTCCTACCCATGACCAGTCGACTTCCACCACATCCGCAGCGCATTCATCTGCCGATGCTGCTGTCGCAATCTTTTCACGGATATCATCCCAGCCTACCTCCGCGATCTCAACCTCAATTCCGGTCTCCTCTGTAAAGGCAGCCAGCTGTTCATCTGTCTGAACTCCCCAGTCCGGCACCATAAAAGTGATCTTATCCCCTTCCCCACTTTCATTTGACTCCTCTGCCGTATCTCCGCTGCTGCCGCATCCTGCAAGCAGGACAAATGTCATGGCAGAGACCAGCAGCAGACTGATCCATCTCTTTTTCATAAGCATCCTCCTTTTTTATGGCTTTTCCAAATAAATTATATCAATACCGCTTTTCTTTCTCAAATCGATTATGCTTATATCTTTATGCGATTCATCTATAAAAGAGAGGACTTCTTCTGCCGCTTATGCCCGTCTGTGCCTTTTTATCCGCGTACTCCGCCAATCAGATCATGAATATCTTCAATTCCATATTGTTCCATATATTCTTCAATACCTTTCACAACCTTTTCCGCCGTCTTCGGATCTGAAAAATTAGCCGTTCCCACAGAAACTGCGGTGGCTCCTGCAAGGAGCATTTCAATGGCATCTTCCGCCGTAGCGATACCTCCCATACCGATTACCGGAATCTTTACTGCCTGTGCCGTCTGATAAACCATGCGCACTGCGATTGGATGGATGGCAGGTCCTGACACCCCGCCAGTCTTATTAGCCAATGCGAACGTCCGGCTGTGAATATCAATTTTCATACCGGTAAGTGTGTTGATCAGCGAAACTGCATCTGCCCCTCCTGCTTCTGCAGCCTTGGCAATCTCGGTAATATCCGTCACATTCGGCGTCAGTTTCATAATCACTGGCTGTTTCGCCAGCTTTCGGATCTGACCGGTCAATTCTTCCACATGTTTCGCATCCTGTCCAAACGCCAGAAATCCTGCATTCACATTCGGGCAGGAAATATTGATCTCCATCATATCGATAGGTTCCTCTGCCAGACGTTCCACCACCGCAAGGTACTCTTCCGGTGCGTGACCGCATACATTAACAATAATTCTGGTATCAAACTGCTTCAGGAATGGAATATCTCTCTGACAGAACAGTTCGATCCCCGGATTCTGCAGGCCTATAGCATTCATCATTCCACCGTAGACTTCCGCAACTCTGGGGGTCGGATTGCCCGGCCAGGGCACATTTGCCACACCCTTTGTGGTCACAGCTCCCAGACGGTTCAGATCTACGAACTCCGAAAACTCCTCCCCGGAACCAAATGTGCCAGATGCGACCGTCACCGGATTTTTCCATTCTACTCCTGCAATATTTACCTTCATATTCATCAGATCTCCACCTCCGTAGACAAGAATACCGGCCCATCTTTACAGATTCTCTTGTTATTCACATTGCTGTGGGAATCTTTTTCCTTCGACTTGCACACACATCCCAAACAGGCGCCAATTCCACAGGCCATACGCTCCTCAAGCGAGATGTAGCACTCGATTCTCTTTTCTTCCGCATATGACTTGATCGCGCGCAGCATCGGCGTCGGTCCGCAGGCATAGATCAAATCTGCTTCCAGCCCATGTTCCCGGATCGCATCCATTACGTTTCCCTTTGTTCCCACACTTCCGTCTTCCGTAGAGATATAGAGTTCTCCGTTCCGTTCAAACTCTTCCTTTAGAAATGTCTGCGAATTCCGATAACCGACTATGATCTGTTTCTTTTCACATTCCATTTCTTTTGCCAGCTCAAGGATAGGCGGAACTCCGATTCCTCCGCCCATCAAAAATACCCGTCTTCCAATAGCCTTTTCCACTGGAAATCCATTTCCCAGCGGCCCAACGATCTCAATCACATCACCGCCTGCCAGCTTGGAAAACTGCTCTGTGCCCGTACTCGGTCCGGTAACCCGGTAAACCACCCGCACGGCCCCTCTGTCCCGATCAATCTCACAAATGCTGATCGGACGCGGAAGCAATTTTGTGCCATCCGCCGTATAAAGCGACAGGAACTGCCCTGGTCTGGCTGTCTGGGACGCCTGCGTTTCTATCCACATTCCAAAAATTCCGTCAGCAAGCGGCTCCTGTGAAATCACCGCCGCACGTTCTTTCATTCTCATCTTTCATACTCCTTTCGGGGACACCCCTATTCGCAATTTGGGACGTAGTATTCTTCAAAAAGTCTACGTCCCCAATTGCAGTTATTTATTTAATGCGTTCGTTATATCTGTGATCATATCTTCAACTGCTGCTCTGGAAGCATCGCCAAAGGCTTCTGCTCCGTAACCCGCGTATTTTTCCTGTTTATACGCCGCTATGATACCGCGGGAAGAGTTCACGATTGCGCCCAGACCGTCTTCATTGAAGAAATGTACCAGATCTGAACCTTTACCGCCCTGCGCTCCATATCCCGGTACCAGAATATAAGCTTTCGGCATGATCTTGCGCAGTGCTTTTCCCATCTCCGGATAGGTGGCTCCCACTACAGCGCCCACATAACTGTAATCGTCTCCCATGGCTTCTGCTCCCCATGCGGCTACTTTCTCACCCACCAGTTCATAGAGAGGCCGTCCATTGATCAGCTGATCCTGAAATTCTCCGCTGGAAGGATTAGATGTTTTTACCAGTACAAAGATTCCCTTTTTCTCTTGCCTGCATACATCCAGGAACGGATTCACGCCATCTGATCCCAGATATGGATTCACAGTAACAAAGTCTTCATCAAACGGCGCATAGGTTTTGTCTCCTACCTGAACGGTTCCCAAATGCCCGACCGCATAAGCCGCGGAGGTAGAACCGATGTCGCCACGTTTAATATCGCCGATCACCACTAAGCCTTTTCCTTTACAATAATCCACCGTTTTCTTAAATGCCTGAAGTCCTGGAATCCCAAACTGCTCATACATGGCAATCTGTGGTTTCACCGCGGGTATCAGATCATAAGTCTTATCTACAATCTCTTTATTAAACATCCAGATTGCCTCAGCCGCTCCTTCCAGCGTCTCTCCGTATTCCGAGAACGCTTTCTTCTGTATATGCTCCGGAACATAGCTAAGCATCGGGTCCAATCCGACTACGATCGGCGCTCCCGTTTTTTTAATATTCGCAACTAACTGATTAATCACTGTTCATTCCTCCTGTTCTGCTTTCTAGCGGTAGGCCGGATTCTCATATACCAGATTTCCATTCACCAGTGTATATTTCACATCTCCGGTTACCTCAAATCCATCAAAAGGGGTATTTTTGCCCTTTGATAAAAAAGTCTCTTTGTCGATCCGGTAAGACCGCTCCGGATCAAATATCACCAGATCAGCATCTTTTCCCGGCGATACAGATCCTTTATCTGTCAACCCCAGAATCTTTGCCGGATTATAACTCATCTTCTCCGCCATCTCCATGATGCTGATCACGCCTTTTTTCACCAGCTCTGTATAGGTCAGAACCGCAGATGTCTCCAGTCCGACAATTCCAAACGCCGCGCTAGTCATGGATCTGTCCTTTTCTTCTGCTGCATGAGGCGCATGGTCCGTAGCGATCACATCCATGATTCCTTCCCGCAGTCCACGACGCAGTGCCTCCACATCTTCTCTGCTCCGCAGAGGCGGATTCATCTTGAACCTTCCGTGATCTTCTGTAATATCGTCCGCGCTCAGGATAAAATGATGGGGGCATACCTCTCCGGTCACCGGCAAACCTTCTTCTTTAGCCAGCTGGATCATCTTCACACTATCCGCTGTAGAACAGTGGCATAAATGCAGCCGGACTCCTGTTTCTTTTGCCAGCAGGATATCCCTGGCTACAATCACATCCTCCACAGAATTCGAAATTCCTTTCAGTCCCATTCTCCGGGCATTGGCGTCCGCATTCATAACCCCGCCCTCTACCATGTTGATATCTTCACAGTGGGCAAATACAGCAATTCCATTCTCTTTCGCAAGCTTCATCCCTTTCCGGTAAAGCGAAGCATTCATCACGGATTTTCCATCCTCACTGATGGCATGGCACCCCGCCTTGGCCATTTCTGCGATCTGGGCAAGCTCTTTTCCCGCCTGTCCCGCGGTAACCGCTCCAATCTGGATTACATGGGCTGGAGAAACCTCTTCTGCTCTTCGATGAACATCTTCCACCTTCTCCCTTGTATCAATAACAGGCCTCGTATTCGGCATCGCACATACGGTCGTCACACCTCCCCGCACTGCCGCCCTTCCTCCGGTTTCCAACGTCTCTTTATACTCCAGACCCGGATCCCGAAGATGTACATGCAGGTCAATAAATCCAGGCATCACATAACATCCGGCAGCGTCAATGATACGATCCGCTGCTTTCGTAATACCCTGTTCTACATTTTCTATCTTTCCTTCGTTGATATACACGTCACTGATCTCATCTTTTCTCGTAAGCGGATCGATTACGTGTCCGTTTCGGATTAATACTGTCATAATCTGATCTGTTTCCTTTCTATTCCGGCGTCTGCCGCAAATATAATGCTGTTTTCTGACCGCATAAAGCTCTATATTCACTTTATTCTATCATACGGTAAGACAAAAGGGAATGCCCCTTTTGGCATTCCCTTTGATTTTCCGCCGTCGATCTTAGGCGTCTTTCAGAATTTCCAATGCTTTCTCCAGCTGGTTATCTGCCTCTGGATCTGCTTCGTCCCACTCATACTCTATTTCCACATCTGGAGTAATTCCTTCACCGTTAATATTTCGTCCGTCTGGTGTGAAATATTCTGCAATTGTAAGTTTGACGGACGTTCCGTCTCCCAGATCGAAAATCTGCTGGACTACGCCTTTCCCATACGTCTGTGTACCTACGATTGTTCCCATTCCATAATCCTGAACCGCACCCGCATAGATCTCTGAAGCACTGGCGCTGTTTCCATTGACCAGAACTGCCATTGGTATATCCAATTGGTGTTCTTCGTCTGAAGCAGCTGTATTCCGGTTTCCATCTTTATCTTCCGTATATACAATCGTCCCTTCCGGAAGAATCAGGTCCAACATATCGCACACAGTCTGCAGATTCCCGCCGGGATTGTTCCGCAGATCCACTACCAGAGCCTCCATTCCCTGCTGCTGCAGTTTCTCCAGCGCCTCCGCATACTGATCATACGTGACAGAATCAAATTCCGAAACACTAAGATATCCGATCTGATTCTCCAACATCCGGTATTCCACAGTCCTGGCCTCAATCTGGTCACGGACAGCCGTCACCTGGATTTCCTCTCCATCTTCTCCCCGAAGGACCGTAAGCCTCACCGATGTCCCTCTCTCCCCTTTGATATAAGACACAACCTCGGACAGATCCATACCGGTCACTTCCATATCCCCGACTTTATACAAAACATCATTATCCTTAAGCCCTGCCTTTTCCGCCGGTGAATCTTCATACACCTGGATCATGGTGATGATCCCCGTATTAATATTTTGGCTAATCACCACTCCGATCCCACTGTATTCTCCCTGCGTGGACTCATATAATTCTTTTGTTTCTTCTTCATCATAATACACAGAATATGGATCATCCAAACCGCTCAGGTACCCTTTATAAATACCTTCCTCCAGTTTTGATTCATCCACTTCACCCAGAAAGTTTTCATCAATCAACTGCCTGATTTTTGAAAACTTTCTTTCCGCAGAAACATCTGCCGCACCCAGACCTAATCCGGTTATTCTGATTCCGCAGAACACAAGCCCTGCCGCCAATAAGATAGCGAGGGCGCCAAACAGCGCCCCCTTCCAAAATGATTTATTCTGTTTCATAAAAACCTTCCTGATTTACAGATATTTATGAGGATTTTGCGGAGTTCCGTTCAACATCACCTGGAAATGCAGATGCGGTCCTGTAGAATTTCCGGTGCTTCCCACCGCCGCAATATTCTGTCCTTTGCTGACTTTCTGCCCGGATGACACATACAGCTCGCTGCAATGCATATACATGGTAATCAGTCCGTTTCCATGGTTGATCGTGATCATCCTTCCTGCGTTTCCGTTATAGCCGGCCGATGTCACCGTGCCGCCTGCCGCCGCATGGATTCGCGTTCCGGTAGGCGCTGCGAAATCAATCCCTTTGTGATTAGTACTTGCTCCAGGCAACGGCTGAGGTCTCCATCCAAATTCACTGGATATTCTCGTATATCCCGGACACGGATGGGTAAATGTTCCGTTACCGGACACTACTGATCCACCGGCTCCGCCGGGGTTATAGCCGCTCCCAGATTCATTCTGCTTCCGCTGTGCCTCCGCAGCTGCAGCCTCCAGTTTTGCCAGCTTGTCATTGGTATCCTTCAGCTCACTGTCCAACTGGCTGATCTCGACTTCCTTTTCCGTTACCAGCGTATTGACTTCCTCCTGTTTGGAGATCAGATCATTCTGCATGGTCTCCAGTTCTGCATACTCTTCTTTCAAGGCCGCTTCCTGTTCTTCTACTTTTTTCACGACCTCTTGAAATTCCACCAGCATCTCTCTGTCATATTCTGAGATGGTAGTGATATATTCAGCAGTATTCAAAAACTCTCCGATGCTTTTCGACTCACAGAGAATCTCCATAAACTGGACGTCTCCGTTCTCATACATGTACTTGATACGCATTTTCATGCTTTCGTACTGATCATTTTCCTCCGCTTTCGCAACTTCCAGCTCTTCTTCTTTGACTTCCAGCTCCTCTTCCTTCGCGTCGATCTTACTCTGCGTTTCCTCCATATCAGCCACGATTGAATTCAGCTGTTCCGCCAGAGACGCTCTCTCGTTCTCTGCCTTTTGCTTCTTTTCATTCAGCTCGGAAGCTTTATCGCGCGTTTCGTTCAGCTCAGAAGCCTGGACCTGGAATGCGAGCCCCAGACACAGCGTCATAACCAGAAGAAAACTGGCCACTCTCTTCCCGTGTATCATATGTATCCCCCCTTAAAAATTATACCTTCAGATGTTTACGAATCGTAAAGAAACTTCCCACAAAACCGATTCCGACTCCCAGCGCGATTCCAATCGGCAGCAACGTTCTGTAAATCATTGCAACCGGAAGGAAATCCACAATATTATTCAGCAGACTGAATCTGGTCATAATATAAGAAACTGCTTTATCATACATAAAATACAACATTACCAGAGGAATCAGCGCACCGATCACTCCGATCAGAAGACCTTCAATCACAAACGGCGCCCGGACAAATCCATCCTTAGCCCCACTGTACTTCATAATGGCGATCTCTTCCCGCCTTAACGTAATACCCATAGTAACCGTATTACTGATCAGGAAAACAGACACTGCCAGCAAAATTGCTATGATTGCTATCGAAATATACCCTACCAGCTTATTCACACTGGTCAATGTCTTGGCAACCACATCCGACTTGTTTACCTTGCGGACGCCGTCCAGACTCTCCGCAAATTCTACTACCTTCGCCTGTTTCGACACATCGGCCATATATACTTCATAATTATCAGAATCGGCCAGCGGGTTATCACTCTTAAATCCATCTGCCAGATCTGCGGATTCTCCAAAATACTCGTCCTTAAAATTGTCCCACGCGTCATCCGCGCTCACATAATTTACCTCCAGAACGCCGTCCGCAGCCTCCAGCTCCTCGCCGATGCTCTTTTTCTGGCTATCCGTAATATCTTCATCAAAAAATACGGTAATCGCCACGCCTTCCTCTGCTTTTTCCACAATGTAATTAAAGTTCACAACAATAGAATAAAACAGACCGAACAAAAAAATACATGCTGCCATTGTTGCAATGGATGCAACGGAAAACATCTTATTTCTCCCGATGTTCTTTACCCCTTGTTTCATGGAGTATCCCATAGTACTAATTCTCATTATTATACCCACCTTTTTTCTCGTCGCTTACAATAACTCCCTTTTTCATTGTAACAACGCGCTTTTTCATCTCGTTTACAATTTCCTGGTTGTGCGTAACAACTAATACAGTCGTTCCTCTGTCATTCGCCTCTTCCAGGAGTTTCATGATCTCCCATGAATTAGTCGGATCCAGATTTCCGGTAGGCTCGTCCGCCAGCAGAATCGCCGGCTCATTCACAATTGCTCTTGCAATCGCAACTCTTTGCTGTTCTCCTCCAGAAAGCTCCTTGGGGAAAGATTTATATTTCTGTGCCAGTCCCACCAGAGAAAGCGCCGCCGGAACTTTCTTCTTGATCACTCTTGTCGGAGTCTCTGTCACCCGCTGCGCAAATGCAATGTTCTCATAGATATTTCTATCCTTCAGCAGGCGGAAATCCTGAAACACAACCCCGATTCCTCTTCGGAACATGGGTATCTTGCGATGTTTCAGCTTGCCAAGATCCTGTCCGTTCACTATGATTGTTCCGGACGTGGGCTCCAGCTCTTTCAGAATCAGCCGGATCAGCGTTGATTTCCCCGATCCGCTGTCACCTACAATAAAGACAAATTCGCCTTGTTCAATCGTCAGATTGATACCATTCAAGGCCGCAACCCCTTTTGAGTACTCTTTTGTTACTTCTTTTAACTCAATCATGTTTTCCTCCTAATTAATTAATACTCCAGCGTCTCCATGTATTTCATATACTTCACTACCATCAGCGCAATCTTGAATGTAATGGCGTCCTCGAACACACGAAGATCCAGGCCGGTGCTTTTCTGGAGTTTGTCCAGCCGGTACACCAGCGTGTTTCGGTGAATGTACAATTGTCTGGATGTCTCTGATACGTTCAGATTATTTTCGAAGAACTTATTGATAGTAGTCAACGTTTCTTCATCAAAATCATCCGGTGATTTCCCCTCGAAAATCTCACGTATGAACATCTTGCAAAGAGGGATCGGAAGCTGATAGATCAAACGTCCGATACCAAGTGCGCTGTAGGCGATCACATTCTTCTCCCCGAAAAAGATCTTCCCAACATCCAGCGCCAGCTTTGCTTCTTTATAGGATTTGGATACTTCTTTAATGTCATTGACAATGGTTCCATAAGCAATCAGGATTTCTTCTTCTCCATCTTCTTTCAGCAGATTATACAGATTCTGTGCTGTTTTCTCAAGCTCTGCATGCCCGTCTGACGGCTCCAGCTCCTTCACCACGATGATATTCTTCTCATCCACCGCAGTCACAAAATCTTTTGCCCGGTTGCCAAGAAGTCCCCGCACGTTGTCCAGCGCACTGCTGTCCTTTTCATGCTTTGTTTCAATAATAAAAATAACACGTCTGACTTCTGTGTCAATATGTAATTTTTTGGCTCTGTTATAAATATCTACCAGAAGCAGGTTGTCCAGAAGCAGATTTTTAATAAAGTTATCCTTATCAAAGCGTTCCTTATATGCAACCAGAAGATTCTGGATTTGGAAAGCGGCAATCTTCCCAACCATATAAACATCGTCGCTTCCGCCGTTTGCCATCAACACATATTCCAGCTGATGTTCGTCAAAGATCTTGAAGAACTGGCATCCCTGAACCACCTGGCTGTCAGCAGGAGATTCTACAAATGAAACCACCTTTTCTTCATAGTCTTCCTGTTCGGAAAATGTGCTTGCCAGCGTCTTTCCGTCCGTATCCATCACACAAAAATCAATCCGTGTGATTCCCTTCAATCCTTCAATTGTATTTTGAAGTATTTGATTAGATATCATATTCTATCTCCTCCACCAGTTTCAATATACATTTTTCACAACAAACAGTATACAGATGTAGTAAAAATGCATACTACTAGATTTTATCTTAATACATATTACCAAAAAAATAAAGAGGAAACAACAATTTATTGTTAATTTCCTCAGTCGCATATCTTCTTTCTCTTCTCAATTTCTTTTCGAAACAGATGTTTTGCCAGAAAAAGACCAATTCTGTCCGTAAGTATTCCTCTTTTTTGTCCCGGCAGAGAACTTTTGCTGATTCCAAGCCACAATCTGGTATCTAAAAGATTTTTGTTCCGCAGAATAAAATCTTCTTGAAGCGGCGAAGTCAAAGCCGCAATGATACAGTCTGTCTCTTCCGCATTCATATCATTCACCAGCATATCATCCGCACGGTTCTGCGCAGATATCTTCGCCAGTCCGACAATCTGCAGCCCCCGGTAATGCTTCTGGATAAACTGATACAGCTTGCGCCCTTCTTCTTCGGATTCTGCAAGCAGATACAATCTCTTGTGATGCTTATGCAGATACTGCAGCACCATTCTGAGATAAACTCTTTCTTCGGTTTCTTTATATAACTTTCTCTCCGTCACACCGGCGGCTTCCAGAACCGTGGAATCTCCCGCCATCACCAGATCAAACGTACGGATCTGTTCTTTGAGCTGCGGGAACTCCTCCATCTGCATAAACCCTTCAACCGTAACCGTCTCCACGAGATTCACCGGTGCTGAATCCAGATATTCTATCGTCTTTCTAAACGCTTCTTTTGCGGAACAATGATCGATGCCGATATCTAATACATTCATTCTGTCATCCATCTCATCACCCACTTAATCTATTTTCAGTTTTAAGATTATAGCAAATGTATATTTCCTTTTCAACCGATGTAGCAAATAATTCACACTAATTAATATTTTTGTTAATTTTCTTTGATTTCCCGTTTCTTTTTTGTCATCAATCCGCCGATCCGTCCAGTCTCCTTTGATGAAAGCGACTTCCATCCTTCATTCATAACCCGGTCAAGCAGTCCCAATTCTTCCGCGATTTCATATTTGATTTTTTCTTCGTCCGTCAGATCCTCCAACCGGATCCTTTTTTCCTTCCTTCCTGACATTCTGCTATGACTCCCTTCCATTTTTCAGTAAGTATTGACATTCTGCCGGAAAATATACATGCAAAAGGGGACGTAGACTTTTTACAAAAGTCTACGTCCCCTTTTGCATGACGCCCTGTCCCTTTTTATTCCGGCATAATTACCGCCGCCACAAAATATGCAATGATTCCACTGCCGGTACACCCAAACAGAACCATCAGCAAACGGATTACCGTCGGATCAATCTGAAGATATTCTCCGATTCCTCCGCACACTCCGCAGATGATACGGTCATTACGAGACCGGCGCAGCTTCTTCATTTCCATGATGATATCCCTCCTTTTCCGCAGCTGTCTGTCCGTCAAATTCAAGTTTCACTGTACCAACGCCACAGTCAACTGAAATCTTCCTATCTGCTTGATTGTCAATTTTCTTTTCGTTTCCAAGTCCGGAAAAACGGGTTTCTCCGCACAGCACTTCTCCCACACCCACGCTAATATCATAATTATAATCTTCTTCACACCCTGCGGCTGTATATATAATCTCTCCAACCCCAGTTTCCAGATCCAGCGAATCGGTAACCTTTCCGCTGGCTGTTACGCTTCCGACCCCGGCTTCGATTTTGGCCTTATCTGCACTGAAATACAAAATTTCAGCTTCTCCTGCTCCAGCATCCACCTCTAGCTTATTCGCACAAATATCTGCCAGATGCAGGGTACCAACACCTAGTTCAATCTTTACTTCCTCCATAATACTATCTTTCGGAAGGTATATAGTGATAGTTCCGTCTTCCCGATGATTACGGGTTGACAGATGATCATTGGTCTCCAGTTTCAGTTCTTTCTCTTCCATGTAACATCGGAATTCCAGATCTTCACGGATGCGATCTGTTTCCACCGTCACCTGGTCCACATCCGACTGTTCGATCCTTAATTCCCCGGCATAAACATCCATATCAATTTTACATACGTCTGTAAATTCTTCCCGAATATCTTCCATATAATCTGAAGATCCGCTTTTAATGATCCATCCGAGCCCTCCGGCAAATCTAGATTCCACCAATTCCCGGTTCACTCCCAGGATCAGCGCCGCTATACAACACAGAAAGCCAAGTCCCATAACAGATGCGCATATGATCCAGAATATTTTCCATCCTTTTTTCATTCCTTATGCCACCACCTTTCTCTGGAACGGTCTGCGGCAAAGCCACACAATCCCCCGGCAGATTCCCGGAATCGCAACTGCACACAATTTTACACTGCCTACCAGGAAAATCACTCCAATTACACTAATGATCAATCCCACGCCGATCAATGCCAGACCCACTGCAAGTTCCGGAAGCAAATATATCACTCCTGCAACTACCAGGGAGACTCCCGCAACAGCAATCGCGAACGAAGCAGCCACCAGAGCCAGAAGAACGCCGAATACACCTGCAATGATACCAAAAACAGCTGCCAGAATACCTGCTGCCAGGGGAAGCGCCACCGGCAAGCCCACCAGAACAATTAATATGATCAGTACAATTTTAAGCGTCCGGTCATTTTTCTGCTGACGCGCTGAATCTTCTGCAGCATAACCCGCTGACGGTGCCGCCATCTGTTCGAAACGCGCATCCTGATATCCGGTTTCGGTAAACTGTCCATTCCCCGCATCCTGACCGCTCATTTTAAAATCTGCTTTGATTTTTGCAGCTACCTTCTGCGGACTTTCCAGTTCTTTTATAACCTGCTGTTCATTCTCCACGCCGGCATCGTCAAAATAATCATTGTAATACTGCATCGCATCTCTTCGCTCCTCCACTGGTATATCCTGTAAAAGCGCCGCCAGGTGCGTCATAAATTCTGTTCGGTTCATACCGATACACCTCCCTCAAACAATGTATTAATCATTCTGGAATAAGTCTCCCATTCTTTCCGGTACAGACCCAGCTGTACCAGCCCTTTATCAGTAACCTTATAATATCGCCGGTTCCGTCCGTCAAACTGCCGGTCATAAACTTCCAGACACCCGTCTTTCTGAAGCCTTCTTAAGACCGGATACAGCGTGGATTCCGATACTTCAATGGCTCTCCGGACATCCTGTGTAATCTTATATCCGTAGGTTCCCTCCTGATCCCTGGAAACCACCGCCAGCACAATTGCGTCCAGAAGCGCCGCCCCGGTATTAAATACCATGCTCTCACTCCTTACTTTTTTCATTTAATTTCAAATTAAAATCATGAATATTATTTTGTTTTCTATATTATATGACATATAATATGATATGTCAACACATATTGTTTGTCAAATTATAAAAGACAGCTCCCACCGAAACTTCAGTGGAAACTGTCCCATACAACATAGATTAATAGCATTTGAACCAAAAAAATAAGAGGAATGCCCAGCCGGAACTGTATATGCTTTGTTTTATGATGAAAAATCCTCATCCCCGCGTAAGCTCCGGGGCTTCCTCCAAGCGCCGCCAGAAGCAGCAGAGTCTTTTCCGGTATCCTCCAGCCAGATTTTCGAGCTTTACTTTTGTCCCAGCCAAAAGTAAGGAATGCAACGGCGTTTAGAAATACCAGATATATTATCAGTATATTTTCAATCATTTCAAATGAATCTCCTTTTGCATCGTAAAAGAATAAAGGATTTTATCCTTCACTTTTTTTCCTGTGATCTGCTTCAGCGCCTTGGCATAATAATCCAGCTGGCCATGATATTTTGCGGCCAGTTCATCTTCCGAATAAATTCGGTCGGTTTTATAATCCAGCACAACCAGCTCTTCATCTTCTTCATAATAGGCATCTATGATTCCCTGTACCAGCACCATCTCCCCTGTTTCTTCTTCCGGATAAAGTTCCCGCGCATCCATCCCCAAAACAAATGGCTGTTCCCGGAATAGTTTTCCCTCTGCAGCCGCTCTTCTCATCCGCTCTCCTGCAGGACTGCGCAGGAAAGAACATATCTCTTCCTTCCGGATGCAGGACGTCATTTCTACGTCCATGCGTCCGCTTTTCTGGAAATTCTGCAATTCCTTTTCCAGATCGTCTTCGTCATACAACCGTGTGAAATCCAGTAATTCCATAACCCTGTGGTATGCCGTTCCTCTGGAAGCGCCTGTCAGTTCCTCTTCTTGTCTCAGGAAACGCGGAATCAATGGAACCACCTCCGGCTCGTCATACAGAAGCTCTCCTTGCTCCCAGCCGGTTTCCTCCATCTGCTCCATCTGATGGATTCTTCTTTTCAATTCGGAAACCGTAAACTTCATGCTCCTATTCTTCTCCTTATCATAAGGATACTGATAAGGAAACTGTTCTTCGATCACGTTCCTTGCTTCCTCATCATAAAGGCATCCGGCATCCCAGTGTTCCAGCAGTTCCCGGGTGATATGTCTTGCAGACTCTTCTGCAAATCCGGAAACTTCAAGTTCCAGGGGATCCAGAATCTTTATGGCCAGCGGCGCATCCTCGTTCAGTCTGACCGCAGCCGGCAGAATCCAGTCCCAATAAGTAACCGCTTTACTCCTTCGGGAGAACGGAAGCAGAACTTCATTTTGTCCTTTCTGCATTTCCATCACTTCCAGTTTCTCACACGCAGCCGGCAAAGTTCCTGTAATAATCAATTTCTCACGCGCCCTCGTCAAAGCTACATAAAGTACTCTAAGCTCTTCTCCAAGGCTGTCCAGAACTTCTTCTTTCTGAATCACCTTTTTTATCAGGCTGGGGGATTTGGTTCGTTCCTTTGTACGTACAGCATCCAATCCCATTCCCAGCTTCATATGAAGAACAACGCTGCCTCTGGAATCCTGCATGTTAAACCGGCGCCCCATTCCGGACACAAATACAATAGGAAACTCCAGTCCTTTGCTTTTGTGAATAGTCATAATCCGCACTGTATCCGACTGCTCATCCTCTACACTGGCTTCTCCATAATCCACATCGTATTTCTGCAACTGCTCTATATACCGTATAAAATGAAACAATCCTTTATAACTGGCAGTCTCGAAGCTTCTGGCCTTTTCTACCAGCATTTCCAGGTTGGCCGCCCGCTGTTCTCCTCCCGGCATTGCCGCCGCATAATCTCCATATCCAGTCACATCCAGAATCTTCCACAACAATTCATGCATCGGCGTATAGGGAACCATAGCCCGGAATGCTTCAATTTGTTTCCAGATCCGGTCTACTTTCTCACCTAACCCCCCTTCATGATTCCGGTACTCCAACGCCGCTTTCCAGAAAAAGTCCTCTTTGCAGGCGCTTCGGATTCGTGCCAGCTCCTCCTCTTCCAGCCCTCCGATGGGAGACGCAAGAACCGCCGCCAGCGCGATATCCTGTCTCGGGTTATCCAGCACCCGCAGATAATCCAACACCACTCCAATCTCACGCGCCGCAAAATATCCCTCCCGGGTCCCGGTGTGCGCCGGAATTCCTTCCCGGTTCAGTTCCTCTGCAAAAACGTCCGCCGTTCCCTGAATGCTCCTTGTAAGAATCACGATATCCGAATACCGGACCTTACGCAATTCCTTCGTTTTCTTGTCTGTAACCTTTGCACAGGCCACAAGTTTACGGATTCTCCCGGCAATCGCCCGCGCTTCCAGCTTTCGGTCCTCGCCCTTTGTTCCTTTACTCTCACAATTCACCAACAATATTTCAGTTTCGGTATTCTCTGCCAAAGGAAATTCAGCGCCGGCATAAAGCTCCGCCTGTTTATCATAAGCAACGCCTCCCAGATCTGCTCCCATTAACTGGCGAAACAGCAGATTCACACTGTCCAGCACCTCTTTGCGGCTTCTGAAATTCCGATGCAGATCAATCCTCTGTGTCCTGCTTTCCTCTGTATCATAGGCATAAAATTTTTCCATAAACAGTTCCGGCCTGGACAGACGGAAACGATAAATGCTCTGTTTCACATCTCCTACCATAAAAATGTTATAAGCCCCTTCCCACAGCTTGGACACACTGTTCAGGATCGTTTCCTGGATTAGATTACTATCCTGGTATTCATCGATCATGATTTCCCGGAACTGTTTCTGATACTCCCGGGCCACTGCAGATGGGCGGAAGCCTTCTTCCGTCTTTTCAGTTAATATCCGCAGCGCATACTGCTCCATATCCGAAAAGTCAATCAGATTCCTGCTCTGCTTAACCGCTTCAAACCGCACCGTAAATCTGCGAACCAGATCCGCCAGTTCCATGGCGGCCGGCCGGCATACATTGAGATCTTCAACCAATTCCTCCGGTGTCTGGTCGTAATACTGTTTCTGCAGATCCGCAATCAGTTCTTTTACTTCCTCTCTGGATTCCCGCACATAAGCCGTCTTTTTCTCTGACCCCGTCTTGCTACGGTTCGGTGCCAGGCGGTTCCACTTTACTGTGCTTATAGCTGCCTGCATACAAGAAAAAGTATCGATTTCCTTTAATCCTTTCACCAGCTCCAGGTCCTGCTTCAAATTTTCTTCATAAGCTTTAGGCCCGTCTTCTTCTTTACATATCTGAAGAGCCATGCCAAGAATCCGGTCCGCGTCTTCCAGATACCGGTGGGTTCTTTCCATGGCAAGCCTGGCATAATCACTGGATTCCAACGCGGCTGTATCTTTTGTTTCGTATGCCTGTACACAGGCTGAAAGCCAGCCTTCTCCATCCGGATCACTTCTGGAAAACTCATAAATTTTCAGAATCAGATCCTCTAATCGTTTATCATTTCTATTTCCGCCATATCCCATCACAAAATCCAGAAAGTTTTGCTCTCCTTCCTGATATTTTTCTTCCAGAATATCAGTCAGCACTTCTCTGCGCAGCAGTTTCAGTTCTCCCTCTTCTCCTACACGGAATCCGGGATCCAGATCAATGGCATGAAAATGATCCCGGATCACGCTGAGACAGAAACTGTGAATCGTGGTAATCATTGCACTATGGATCAACGTTGCCTGCTGTTTCAGGTGTTCGTTTTCCGGCTGTTCCGCCAACGTTCTTTCGATGGCATCACGGATCCTTTCTTTCATCTCCGCAGCCGCCGCTTCCGTAAAAGTTACAATCAGCAGCTCATCTACCGAAGCCGGGCTTTCATCTCTTGTCAGCATCGCGATAATCCGTTCCACCAGGACTGCCGTCTTGCCTGATCCCGCGGCGGCTGACACCAGAATATTCCGCTTCCGCAGCTCAATCACTTTTTGTTGCTCCTGCGTCCATGCAACTTTCATTTCTACAGTTCTCCTTCCATTGCCGCCAGAGCCTCCTCTGCCGTCACCTTTCCTATCTCCCGGTAACGATATCCTTCCAGCCCCGGATCAAATCCGCAGATATGCCGGAAACTACAGTAGTCACAGCCCGTTTCCTGCCCTCTTCGGTAAGGCGCGGCCTCTGTGTTCCCGTCCAGAACTTCTCGGTGTATGTCTTCTACTTTTTTAACGGCATGATACATCATTGCCTGAAATGTTTCTTCTGATACCGTTTTTGAAGTTTTGGACAGACTGCCGTTTTTATTATATTTCACCGGAACCGCCAAAGATTCTCCCTCCATCCGGTGATCCAGATGATTCAGCACCTCATCATTCCGGTTGATCATGCCATCCGGCTTCAATTCCTTCAAAATCGCATCAGATATCTGTTCCTTATCCTGTTTATCCACATAAGGATCTGCGATCCGATAATAGAATACGCCCGCAGGAATCACTTCTTTACCGGGATATCTGCGCTGCGTCATCTGAACAGCTGCATCCAGATAAACCATAAGCTGCAGCTGCAGGCCATGATAAAGCGCAACCACATCAAACGTCTTACTGCCGGTCTTATAATCCAGTACTTTTACATATACCTGATCCCCGTCCTTGCAGGTATCGATACGGTCAATCTTCCCCCCATGAAACCGCATCTCATATGCCGACGGCTCAAAATCTCCGGCTGCCAGCTGTCTGGTCAGAGCCCACACCGTTCGCTCCAACACAGTACGGATTCTTTGGATTGTATAACGGTTGCGGGCAGAACTATACAGAATGTCATTGCCGTAATCTGTAACCGCATATGCCACACTTTCTTCTATATATATATCTTTTTCGTCTTCCGAAAGATCTGTCCATTTCTTTTTGTCTTCCGCTACTTTTTCTGAAAATTTCTGAAGCGCCATATGACAGATATTTCCCAGATCTGCCGCACGGAACTCATATTCCTGACGCTCACACAGCCGAAGACCATAATTGAGAAAATGGGCAAATGCGCAAGTGGAGAATCGTTCCGCTCTGGTAATACTATTTTCAAACGCTTCCCCGTACAGCTCCACAGCCGCTTTCTTACTCAGAATACCTGGAACATAATGATAGAATCCTGCTTCCAGCAATTGTTTCCGCTTTTTATCCCAATTAGGCTGTCTGTAATACCAGCCGTACAATTCTTTCCAGCTGTTGCTTACTCCGCAGCGAATACTGCACAACCCCCGGATCATTTCCGTAACTCCTAATTCTTCCGTCCACTCCTTTTGGCCAAATCCGGTTTCTTCTTCATCTATAATCTGAAGTTTCGGATATAATCGGCAAATTTCCTGAATGAGATAAGAGGGACGGATGCTCTTTCCGTCAGACGATACCTTGCTGTAATAGATCTCCAGTTTTTCTGACGGTTTCGTCAGGTTCATATATAAATAAAATTTCTGAATATATGCCTTTTCCTTACCGCAGGCGGATAACGCTAATTTTTCTTTCCGAAAATACTCTCTGTCACGCTCTGATAGGAGACCGGTCCGCATCAGTTTCCCAGGAAGGCAGACATCATTAGCTCCCACCAAAAACAATGCCTTAATGTCTTTTAGTCTGGTTCTTTCCATATCTCCTGCCACCACCTGGTCCGGACTTGGCGGAATCACTCCTACCCTTGCCTCTTCCAGGCCAGCATCCAGAAGTTTCATATATTCTGTAAGATTTACCGGTTCCTCCCCCAGAAGTTCCACAAACTTATCAAAAAGTTCGATCAAAATCCGGTATACTTGTGCATACTCTCTGGCCAGCGCAAGTTCTCCCTGTTCCTGAAATTCATTCTCCCACTTCTTAAGCCTGAGCTGCAGTTGCTCTCTGACCATAAATTCATAGATTGCTTCCGTAATATCTGCAACCGTTTTTTTTCGCTGCCTGAGAACATACAGAAGGCTGTCTGTTTTTTCTACCAGCCGGACCCGGAGATGATTCATCTGATCCAGTTCCTCCGTCTTCATCCCTTTCAGGCGGCGTATCCACCGCTCCTGCCATCTTTTATAGCCTTTGATTCCAAGACCGATTACATAATTCTCCAGTGCATCGGTCTCCTCCATTGTAAATCCCGACAAGCCGGTCCGAAGGAAACGGAAGACGCTCTCATAGGTAAAATTTTGTTCCGCCATTCCCAGAAGACTCCGGATATATTCCACAAAAGGATTCATAAGTATATTCTTCTTCTGATCCAAGAACACCGGAATCTCATAAGTTGCGAAGGCTCTTTTCAGATAATCGCCGTAAATATCCATATCGCTGACGATCACACCGATCTCCCGATAGCGGTATCCCGACACTCTGACCAGATTCCGGATCCTGCCTGCCACCGCCATCGTCTCTTCTTTAGGATTTCTAGCTGCGTGAACTGCAATAGCCTGTTGTTCCTCCTCGTAATGTTGTTCTCCATACCGGAACAGATTGTGTTCCAGAAAACCCATAGGCGGATTGTTTCGGAACCGGATCACTGGTTTTTCATAGAGATGTATCGGATCCAGAATCTCAATTCCAGTCTCTTTTGCGATCCGCACAAGACCTGTTACCATATGCTTACTCAATGCAAACAACTGATATGGATGACTGTACGCATACGGATTCTCCCGCTCATCTATAGTCACCGTAATACAGATCTTCCGGCAACATTTCATTAACTCCAGCAAAAGCCGGTTCTGAACCGGAGTGAATCCGGTAAACCCGTCCAGTACAACCGTACTGTTCTTCAGCATTTCCGAGGCCGATACTTCCCGGCTCAAGACATCCAGAAGCTCTTCTTTGGTAATATACCGCTTTTTCAGGTATTCCGTGAATTCCCGGTAAAGAACCTGGATATCCTGCAGCTTATAATACAGCCGGGACTTAGGCCCGGCTGTTTCCATCACCTTTCGTATTTCTTCTTCTCCGATATCATACTGGGTAAATTCTGACAGTATGGATTTTACTTCACTGATATATCCCAGCTTTTTAATATTTCCTCTGAGGATCTGCAACTGACTCTCCTGATCCGACGCGATTTTGCGCAGGATAAGATTTTTCCCTTCATCATCCAGTACCGGAAGATTCCCTCCTCCGGTTTCCTCAAACACACGATATGCCAGACGCCCGAAGCTAAGCACATCAATATTCATGATCCCGCGGCAAGGATGCATAGATACCAGGTCTTTTTGCGTCTGCATGGTAAACTGCTCCGGAACCAGCACAATATAATTTTGTTCCGGATGCTCTGCCGACTCCTTTATAACCGTCTGATATAACTCATGTGATTTGCCCGAACCAGATGGCCCAAATATAAACTGCAGTCCCATAATTCCTCCCTGGTTTTATAAAATGTCAGCCTTATTTTAACACGGCTGTCCCGATAACACAATGAAGGGGATTCTTCTTTTCCGTTATAAAAAACAGGGACATGCAATCTCCATACATCTCCCTGTCAACTTCTATAATTCCTTTTTCATATAATACCTGGTATGTCCTTCCGTGCAGTTCTTCAATGCGCCAAACACTTGGTATCCTTGCTTTTCATAAAATTCCTTCGCCTGAAAATCAAACGTATCCAAATGGATCAGCCGTGCGCCATTTGCAGAAGCCTCCTGCTCTACTTCACGAAGCAGCCGGGTCCCCAGTCCCTTGCTCCGCTGGTCTTTCTTCACCCAAAGAATATCAACATATGCACATTCCCATAAATACTGCCGTGCAACAATTCCACCGACCAGCGCCCCGCTCTCGTCAACCGCTTTTCTGCTCAGATCCACCACCATAGTTTCCAAAGGCCTGCCTTCAAACGCAGTACAATTATGCTCCATCAAGCCATGAAGAATCTGATCCTGATCTTCTTTGGTACAAGCGACAAGATCTATCTTATCAGGCATTTCGTAATTTCTCCGTAAATTCGTTACTCAGTGTCAGTTTGGCTACATAGAACACATCTCCGGTCATATATACGTTCCAATCATCCTCAATCTCTACTTGAAGATCTCCTCCCGGCATATGAACGATTACTTTGTTGTTCGTCATTCCCAGCTTATAAGCCACTCCGGCAGCCGCACAGGCTCCGGTGCCAGAAGCAAGCGTATAACCCGCGCCACGCTCATAGATCTCAATAGCCACATGTTCCTTATCGATGACTTTCATGATCTGGGTATTTATCCGGTTCGGAAAATACCGTGCAATCTCTGCATAATCACCAATCTTGCACACCAAGGGCTTGGAAATTTCTCTCATTGGAATCACACAATGGGGATTACCAATCGACACACAGGTTACTGGATACAATGTTCTTCCAAATACCATATCCTCGTTGATCACTTCTCTTCGTTCACCAGTCACCGGAATGTCGTCACTCCAAAACGAAAGCCTGCCCATAGATACTCGCAGACGGCTTCCGTCCTCATTCAGGAAAGTTACCTCTACCGGGCCATGACCAGTAAACAGCTTAAAATTCTTTTTCTGCACATAGCTGGCATCCTTCAGATATTTTGCAAAAATCCGCACGCCATTTCCACTGGTTTCCGACTCGCTTCCGTCCGGATTCCAGATCTTCACATACATACCGTCTTCCTTAAGCACCGGCCCTTCCAGTACTCCATCCGAACCAAGCCCCGCATTCCGGTCGCAGATCAGCCTTACATTCTCCGGCGTCAACTCCAGCTCATTCTTATTCGGATCAAAGACAACATAATCATTACCAAGTCCATGATATCTCTGTAAAACAACCTTCATAACCAACCTCCGTCATTCTCGGGACTTCCCAGCAACAGCCCCTGTCTTCTATTATCATAGCAGGCATCATTTCCCGAATCAAGGGTTTCATGCAAATGGGGACGTATCATTTTTTTGAAAGTGTACGTCCCCATTTGCTATTTCCCCTGTCCCTTTTTGACTTTCTGATAGATTTCTTCCGGCACATATGCACTGACAAAGATGCCATCCTCCCGGTATTCTTCTGACTGTAATTCTCCATATCTACGGATCATCTGGATCTTGGATGTCTCTTGATAGGTATACAGATTTTCTATATACACCTTCTGCTGCCGCAATACCGCTTCTACTGTTTTCAGGAATTCATCCACTCCTTCGCCATTCTTCGCAGACATCCGCACGGTATAATCCGCCCTCAAATCCTTCGCCAGCGAATCGCTGTCCGGTCTGTCCGTTTTGTTAAATACAGTGACAACCGGTTTGTCTGTAATTCCCAGATTCTGCAAGGTTTCGTATACGATGTGCATCTGTTCGTCCATCTGCCTGCTGGAGGCGTCCACAACATGTACAATCATATCCGAATATTTAGCCTCTTCCAGCGTGCTGCGGAACGCTTCGATCAGATGATGTGGAAGTTTCCGGATGAATCCGACCGTGTCCGTAAACAGAATTTTCTGTCCGCCCGGCAGCTTCCGCTCTCTCGTTGTAGGGTCCAAAGTAGCAAAGAGCTTGTCTTCTGCCAGAATTCCCGCCCCTGTCAACTGATTCAACAATGTAGATTTTCCTGCATTCGTATATCCAACAATCGCCGCCACCGGGACCCGGTTCCGGCTACGATTCTCACGGGTCACCTCCCGGTGCCGTTTCACATCTCTAAGTTCACGATTCAGCTGCGCAATCCGGTTTTTAATGAGCCGCCGGTCCATCTCCAGCTTCTTTTCACCAGGGCCTCTGGTCCCAATACCGCCGCCAAGCCTGGACATCGCGGTCCCAAAACCGGTCAGTCTGGTCTGCCGGTACTTCAGCTGCGCCAGTTCTACTTGAATCTTTCCTTCGCTGGTAGACGCCCTGGCCGCAAAAATATCCAGGATCACCAGCGTCCGGTCCATCACCTTTACGTCCAGTTCATCCTGGAGATTCTTCATCTGCACCGGAGAAAGCTCATCGTCACACACAATTCCGGTAGCCTCCAGTTCCCACAACAGATCTTTGATCTCTGCGATCTTCCCTTTCCCGACATAAGTTGCCGGATGCATCTGCTCCCGGCTCTGCACCACATATCCAACCGTCTGTGCCCCAGCTGTAGACACCAGTTCCTTTAACTCTTCCAGCGACTTTCTTGTATCTTCCTGATCCGTCAGGCTTACGCCCACAAGAATCACCCGTTCCTTTTCCTTTTCCAAATCAATCATAATCCATTCAAACTCCAGCCATTTATCTGGTATTCAGAAATTCCATCTCTTTTTGGGCTGCTTCATCATCCGGATAATCTTCCAGATATTCCGTCAGCTTAACCTTGGCGCTCTCCCAGTCTCCGCTCTGTTCGTACGCGGCAATGACATTGAAGCGCATTTCCTGATTCAGCTCCTCCGAATTGCCTTCTATATCGATCCCCAGGTTAAAATAATTCAATGCAGAGGACGGATCATCCAGTTTCAACTCACAGCACCCGATAAAATTATAGATCGTACCCGTCTTTTCCGCTCCATTCTCAAGAGCGCCAAGAAAAGCTTCTCTGGCTCCTTCATAATCTTCCAGTTCCCACTTGGCGATGCCGATTCCACGGTAAGCATCTCCTGCATTCTTATTATCATCCACCGCTTTTTGAAACTCCGCCGCCGCTTCTTCATATTTTCCTTCTTCCAGGTATTCTGCACCCTTTTCCGCCGGATTGGCACATCCGGCCAGCATCACAGCTGCCAGCGCCGCGGCAGCAATACTTCTTTTATATCTCATATACCCTCCTATACATGGTATCTGGTAATTCCAACAGCGTTCAAAATTACAACAAACATCACGCCAACCTCGGCAAAAATGGCCTCCCACATACCAAAGTAACCAATAACTGCAAGAATCAGGATCATCACTTTGACGATCAGCGCAAACGTTATATTCTGGCTGACCACCCGGAGCGTTTCCCGGGCGATCTTAATTGCATCTACAATTTTAGGCAGCTCATCATCCATCAGCACTACATCCGCCGCTTCAATTGCAGCCGCAGATCCCAGCGCTCCCATGGCAATACCCACGTCTGCCCTGGCAAGAATCAGTGCATCGTTAATTCCGTCTCCGACACAGACCAGCCGCTCTGTTCCATCCTGGACACTTAGAAAATCTTCCAACTGTTCCAGCTTATCTTCCGGCATCAGATTCGAGTATGCATAGTCCATTTTCAGTTCTCTGGCGACCTCACGGCTGGGAACTTCCGTATCTCCGGTCAGCATCACCGTTACAGCACTGCATTTTTCCTTTAGATACTTCAATGTCCATTTCGCATCTTCTTTGATGGAATCTGAAATCACCAAATAACCGGCATACCTATTCCCTACGGCCACATATATAGGAGTTCCGTTTACCTCAACCGCTTCACACGCGATCTTCTGCCGGTCCATCAGCCGCTTATTCCCCATGAAAACCTGCTCTCCGCGATACACCGCACGAATGCCGTATCCAGGGATCTCCTTCATCCGATATACCCGGTTCCTATCCACAGTTCCTTCATAAGCTTCCAGCACAGACTGGGCAATGGGGTGATTGGAATTGCTTTCCACATGAGCAGCAATGCCCAGAAGCTCTTCTTTTGTCATTCCTACGGGATTTACTTCCCGCACCTTGAAAACACCCTCTGTCAGAGTTCCTGTTTTATCAAAGATAAACGTATCCGCTTTCGCCAGATCTTCCAGGTAGTTTCCTCCCTTAACCACCACGCCGTGCCGGGCTGCCGATGCGATTCCTCCCAGAAATGCAATCGGAATTGAAATAACCAGACCGCTGGGACAGGAGATAATCAGAAAAATCAGCCCGCGATAGATCCAGGTTGTCCAGTTCCCATATGAAAAAGTAAGAGGCGGATATATCATAACCAGCAATGCGCAGATCAGCATGATCGGAGTATAAATTTTGGAAAACCGGGCAATAAACGTCTCACTTTCCGCCTTCCGATTCTGAGCATCTTCCACCAGTTCCATAATCCGTGACACCGTTGAGTTCACATAAACCGCTGTTACTTTCGCTTCTATCACACCGCTGAGGTTAATACATCCGCTGTATATCTTATCGCCTGCCCAGGCTGGCTGCGGCATCACTTCACCAGTCAGCGCCTTGGTATCTATATTGGTATTGCCCGTGGTCACAACCGCATCTACCGGTATTCTCTCGCCCGGGCGAATCACGATCGTATGTCCGATCTTCAACGAAGCCGGGTCGACTTTAAACTCTTTGCCATGGACTTTTCTCGTCGCATATTCCGGACGGATATTAATCATGCTCTCAATCGAGCGCTTTGCACTGTCCGTGGAAAATGCCTCAAACAGCATACCAAGCTCAAACAAAAGCATAACAAGGACGCCTTCACTGTAACGCTCCACTCCGAACGCCCCGATCGTCGCAATAATAATAATCGTGTATTCCGTTACAAACTTTCTTTTCAGGAAATCTTCCTGCAGCTTCTGAAATGCATCAAATCCAATCAGCAGATACGCTGCCAGATACCAGAAAAATCTCACAAAATCCGGAAGGATATAAGTTCTTGTTACCAAAACCGCACACAGATATACCATTACTCCGATTATGTATATTAAAATCCTTCTCTTCAATTCCTTTGCCATATCTTTTTCCCTTTTACAACCTTATGGACTCTATTCCATAATATGCTCCATTCCCTGACTTATGATCGTCTGGATATGGTCGTCTGCCAGAGAATAAAACACCGTTTTCCCTTCTCTTCGGTTTGTCACCAGTTTCATCTGCTTAAGCACCCGCAGCTGGTGTGAAATTGCCGATTGTGTCATTCCCAATGTCACAGCCAGATCACAGACGCACATCTCTGATTCCAGCAGCACATACAGTATCCGAACTCTCGTTGTATCTGCGAACACCTTATAAAACTCCGCCAGATCTTTCAACAGATTTTCCGCCGGCATATGGACTTTCGCCTTTTCTACTGCATCATAATGGACACATGTCACATCACAACATTCTGCTTCCAGTTTTTTCATTCGTTTCTCCTTTTCACATGAGCAATTGCTCATTTAATAATTATGCCAAATGGATTTTATTATTTCAACCATTTGGCACAAAAAGAAAACAAAATTAATATTTTCGTAACGAATCTTTTGTATAAAGCAGGCGGATTGAATTCAACACGCAGATCACCGCAACTCCCGTATCTGCGAACACCGCCATCCACATATTGGCAAATCCCAACAATCCTATAAAGATCACCAGCAATTTTATAGCCAGCGCGAACACAACATTCTGCATGGCTATCCTTCCTGTTTTTCTTGCAATCACGATTGAGTCCGGGATTGCTTCCACCGATGATGTCAGAAACACCACGTCCGCCACTTCGATCGCCGCATCCGCGCCGCTTCCCATGGCAGCCCCAACATCGGCTCCTGCAAGGACCGGCGCGTCGTTGATTCCGTCTCCCACATACAGCACGGGACCGTATCTGCTGCGAAGCCTCTGCAGATATTCCAGTTTTTCCTGAGGAAGAAGTCTGGCATATACTTCATCGATTCCGGCCTCCCTGGCAATACTTCCGGCGCTTTCCTCTTTGTCGCCGGTCAGAATCGCCGCCGACATTTTCATGTTCCGCAGTCTTTGTATGGAAGCCTTCGCTCCAGATTTTATCACATCCGATATCACCAGATATCCTTCCAGCTGTCCCGATGCTGCCACCAGCACTTCCGTCCCCTGGACGGCTGTCACGAACCGGTCTGTATTTACTCCCTCATCTTCCAGGAATTCCCTGCTTCCGCATAGAATTACTCCCTCCGGATATTCCGCCCGGATCCCTTTCCCAGGCAGTTCTTCCACATGCCTTGGATGGATCTGCCTGAGACCGCGTTTTGCCGCTTCTGCCACAATACTGACTGCAATCGGATGCGTACTCCCACTCTCACAGTCCGCCGCCAGACTCAAAATCTGTTTTTCCGTCATCCGTCCCGTGGAAACTACCTGCCGCACTTCGAACGTTCCGCAAGTGATTGTTCCAGTCTTATCCATCGCCACTGCCTTTACCCTTTTCAAAGCTTCAATGGCCAGACCTCCCTTAAAAAGAATCCCTTTCCGGGAAGCTGCTCCTATCCCGGAAAAAAAGGCCAACGGCACACTCAACACCAGGGCGCAGGGACAACTGATAACCAGAAATGTGATTGCTGTATAGATCCAGTAATTCCATTCTCCTGTCAGCAAGGACGGAAGGATCGCCGTCAGCAGCGCAGCAGATACGACTATCGGTGTATAAATTTTGGCAAATTTCGTAATAAACCGGTCAATCTTCGGCTTGCTGGCCGCCGCATGTTCCACTGAATCCAGGATTCTGCTTACCATAGAATCTTCCAGACATTTCTCAACTTCCAGGATCAACACACTCCGGTCGTTCACACAACCGGAAAACACCTTGCTGCCCTCTGCGACCATAACCGGGACCGGTTCTCCGGTGATAGGAGACGTATCGATTCTTCCGTTGCCTTCCACAATTCTTCCATCCAATGGTATACGGTCCCCCGGCCGTATCTGTATCCTGTCTCCTGGTTTCGCATCCGCCGCAGGAATCTCAACAATCTTCTCTCCACGAATCTGCCGTACCACTTCCGGGCGAAGATCCACCGCTTCCATGATCTGGGTCCGGCTTTTATTTACCGCCATCTCTTCAAACAATTCTCCAACCCGGTAAAACAACATGACTCCCACCGCTTCCTTATAATCACCAATGGCAAACGCCCCTATCGTCGCCACACTCATAAGGAAGTTCTCATCAAACACATGGCCTTTTACCAGATTTTTCAAAGCCGCAGCAACAATCCTAATCCCCAGCACCAAATAAGCCGCAATAAAAATAAAAAAGGATAACTCCGTTCCAGGATTCCATCCAGTTATCAGAATCCCCATAAGAAATAGTATTGTACCAACCGCAACCGGAACCAGGTCTTTCTGACTTTCCCGTATAAAACGGCTTTTGCTTCCTTTATCCCTGCCTCCCTCTTCTTTCAGACAGACGGTCACTCCCTCTTCTACAGAATCACAGGCATTCTGTATGCGTTCCTTCAATGTCTCCGGATGTTCCGCTGTCACCATCAGCTGCTTTGTGGCAAATGTCAGAACCGCTTCCTCGACTCCGGGAAGATTCCGGATCAGCTCTTCCATCTTTGCTGCACAGTGCGCACACCCTAATCCTTCTAATATGTATATCGTTGTTTTTGTTTCATCCTCTTTCACACCATCTTCCTCCATCCAGCTTCAATATATGAATATTCATTCATGTGTTCATATATTAATATAACTACAAAAGATCAGAATGTCAACACTTTTCAATAAAAATCCCGGAAGTGTCAAAAACACATTCTGACACTGTAAGTGGCTGACATTGAAAAGAGCTGCCGACATCATACATATCAACAGCTCTTTTCCTCTTATTCCGTAATTTGCCAGTCGATAGGCGTCTCTCCGTGCGCCTCCAGAAAAGCATTGGTCTGACTGAATGGCCTGCTGCCGAAAAACCCCCGGTACGCAGATAAAGGGCTTGGGTGAGGCGCTTTCAGAATCAGATGGTTGGGGTTTGTCAGCATCCTTTCTTTCCTCTGGGCAGGGCTGCCCCACAAGATAAATACAATCGGTCTGTCCTGCGTATTCAAAGCACGGATCGCAGCGTCTGTGAATTCTTCCCAGCCGATTCCCCGGTGAGAATTGGCCTGATGCGCGCGTACCGTCAGTACCGTATTCAGCATCAGAACCCCCTGCTCTGCCCACTGTGTCAGACAACCATGGCTGGGAATCGCGCATCCCAGATCATCGTGCAGCTCCTGATAGATATTCACCAGCGAAGGCGGAATCGCCACTCCTTTTTGCACTGAGAAGCACAGTCCATGTGCCTGTCCCACATTATGGTAAGGATCCTGTCCCAATATAACCGCCTTCACTTTATGCAGCGGTGTCAGATGAAACGCATTAAAGATATCATCCGCCGGCGGGAAAATCTGTCTGGTATGGTATTCTCGGTTCACCGTTTCAAATAATTCTTTATAATATGGCTTTCCAAACTCCTCTTTCAAGGCTTCCAGCCAGTCATTATTGATCGCTCCCATTCGCTTCTACCTCTTTCTCCTTACAGACGGACCGGGACATTCCGGTTCCTCAGGTATTCTTTTACCTCCCGGATCTCCAACTCCTTATAATGGAACAGGGAAGCCGCCAGCGCCGCGTCCGCCTTCCCGTCCGTCAGCGCTTCATAAAAATGCTCCAGCGTACCGGCTCCTCCGGACGCAATCACGGGAACAGACACCGTCTCGGCAATCGCCCGGGTCAGCTCCAGATCATACCCTGCCTTGGTTCCATCGCAGTCCATACTGGTCAGAAGAATTTCTCCGGCCCCCAGCTTTTCCACTCTGGCTGCCCATTCCACCGCATCGATACCCACATCGATTCGGCCTCCGTTTTTATAGATATTCCAGCCACTTCCATCGGCCCGCTTTTTTGCGTCAATAGCCACCACTACACATTGGCTTCCAAACTTATCTGCCGCGTCTGATATCAATCGCGGCGTATTAATCGCAGAAGAATTGATCGAAATCTTGTCCGCCCCTTCACGCAGAAGCGCCTTGAAATCATCTACGGTACGGATTCCCCCTCCAACCGTAAACGGGATGAATACTGTCTCCGCCACTTTGCGGACCATATCTACTACCGTCGCCCGCGCATCCGATGATGCGGTAATGTCCAGAAACACCAGCTCATCTGCTCCGGCCTTATCATATGCTCTGCCGATTTCCACCGGATCCCCGGCATCTTTCAAATCCACAAAATTCACACCCTTAACCACGCGTCCGTTATTTACATCCAGACAGGGAATAATTCTCTTAGTATGCATCTTCTCATCCTCCGTCTACAGTTCTACAAAATTTCTTAAAATCTGAAGTCCCACATCGCTGCTCTTCTCCGGATGGAACTGGCATGCAAAAACATTCCCCTGTTCTACCGAAGCATGAATCTTTGTAGTATAATCCGTCACAGCCCGGACGATTCCCTCGTCTGCCGCTTCCAGATAATACGAATGGACAAAATAGACATACGGGTGCTCCGGCAGATTCCGGAACAGTCTTCCGTCATTCACAAGCTCCAGGGAATTCCATCCCATATGCGGGATCTTATATCCTTCCTGTTCCGGCAGCCTGCGGATCTCTCCCTTCAGGATTCCCAGCCCCTTTACTCCCGGAGCTTCATCGCTGGATTCAAATAAAAGCTGAAGCCCCAGGCAGATTCCAAGAAAAGGGATCTCCTGTTCTGTTACTTTCTGGATTACTGTTTCCAATCCGTACTTTCGAATCTTACCCATAGCATCGCCAAACGCGCCCACCCCCGGCAAAATCACTTTATCTGCCTGTAAAATCTGCTCTGGATTCCGAGTGATCACCGCCTCCTGTCCAAGAAGCTGCAGCGCTTTCTCAACACTCTTTATATTCCCCGCATCATAGTCGATGATTGCTATCAACGTTCTCTCCGCCTTCCTATTTCCATATTATGATCTCTATTCTACATCAAGTTCAAACCAGAATTCAACTCCATTGTCATAATTCCTGACCCCGTATCCCTGATGGAAAGATTCCATGATCGCTTTAACAATAGACAGTCCTATGCCGTTTCCTCCATATTCCCTGGTATGAGCCTTATCAACCTTATAAAACTTTTCCCAAATATGCTTAAGATCCTTCTCCGGGATCGGGCTTCCCGTGTTAAATACTGATACCCGTATGGATTTCCCGTTCCGGTTCATTTTTACCTCTACCGCCTTATCTCCCGCTGTATGATGGAATGCATTACTGACATAATTACGTACCACCTGCTCAGTCTTAAACTCATCGGCCCATACATAAACGGAATCCTGCTGCCGGAAGATCACCCGGATCTGGTCCTGCTGCGCCAGAATCTCCATGCTCTGCAGCACACCTCGAATCACAGCGGTCAGGTCAAACCGTTCAAACACCAGATCGTCATCTCCGAATTCCAGCTGATTCAACGCCAGAAGATTCTTTACCATCTGGTTCATCTTCGCAGATTCATCAATGATCACGTCACAATAGAACTCCATATTTTCCGGGTCTTCTGTGATTCCATCTTTTAGTCCTTCTGCATATCCCTGAATCAGCGCAATGGGCGTCTTCAGTTCATGGGAAACATTGCCCAGGAAATCGTTGCGCATTTGCTCCAGTTTTTCCTTTTTTTCGATATCTTTCAGCAGGCGGTTATTTGCCCGCTTTAATTCCGATATGGTACTTTCAAGTTTTTCTGACATCCGGTTAAAATTGGCTCCCAGTTCTCCGATCTCATTTTCACCACCACTGGTATATTTGGCCTCAAAATCCAGATCCGCCATCTTATCTGACAATACCGCAAGTTCCTGAATCGGATCCGTCAGTTTTTTTGAAAAATACCAGACGCACACACCTGCAATCAGGATCAGAATACTGCCGATATAGATCAGAAACCGGTTGGTCATGTCTGCGCTTTCCCTAATACTTTCCAGCGGACTTCTCATCAGAAACTGGCTCCCGTCATCAAAACTCCCCCACATAACCAGATAATCCGTCTTGTTCCAAGGATCCCTTGACTTCAGAAGCTGATAATTTTCTGCCGTTTCCAATACCTCTCCCTGCTTCTGCGTCTGATTCAGCAAATATCCCATCAACTGATTCCACAAAAGCTCTTTATCATGCACATTCGTATACTTATTCCGGGACTGAGCTTCACTGATAATAAAGGATATATTGTTTTTCTCCGCTCTCTTTACCAGCACGTCTGTTGCTTCTTCATTCTCCAACAAACCGTCCTTCACCACATGTTCCAGTTCATTATAGGTATCCAGAAACGCGTTTTCTTTATTTCTGATATAATAAGGCTCCAGAAATGTAACATTAATAATAAGAAGCGCTGCAACCAGACAAACCATAAGACCGATAAAGATTGCGATCATCTGTCTCTTAATCGAATGTTTCACTATGAATCCACCTCAAATTTATAGCCCATCCCCCAGATGGTTTTAATATAATTTCCTTTATCTCCCATCTTGCTTCGTAGTTTTTTCACATGGGTATCGATTGTCCTTGCATCTCCGAAATAATCATAGTTCCAGACATTATTAAGAATTTTCTCTCTGGAGAGTGCAATTCCTTCGTTTTCAACAAAATAAGAAAGCAATTCAAACTCTTTATAACTCAGCTCAACTTCCCGCCCGTCAATTTTTACCTGATGTGCCGTCTTATCAATCTGTATTCCCCCAGCTTCCACCGCATCCTCTTCCCGCGCATGGCTCCGTCTTAGAATTGCCTCCACCCTTGCCACAAGAATCTTGGGACTGAACGGTTTTGATATATACTCATCTACCCCCAGCCGAAAGCCCTGCAGCTCATCCCGTTCTTCCGATTTTGCTGTCAGCATGATCACCGGCACTTTCGAATACTGGCGGATCTCTTTTAACGTCTCCCATCCATCCAGTCTTGGCATCATAACATCCAGAATGATCAGGGCAATATTCTTATCCTCAAAAAACAGATCCATAGCCTCCACACCGTCTCCGGCTTCCAGAACCGCGAAGCCTTCCCGTTCCAGGAAATCCCGTACCAATTTACGCATTCTGCCCTCATCATCTACCACTAATATCTTTATCTTATCCATATCCGTTCATCCTCCACACTTTTTCTAAAATTTTACCAGAGAAATATGTTATTTCTGTGACGGTATATATTAAATGACCTCTTTGAAAGCTATCTGCTCCTCCTGACTCTGTCCCATCATTTTCTTGACATTTCATCTATTCTCACTATACTGTAATTGATAAGAAAACACAAGGAAGTGAAACGAATGATCTCAAATAATATCGCACCAAACCATATGGATATATACTGGCATAACTTTGCAGCTGACAGCGAAAACGTTCCGATCACAGACGCCGGACTGACGGAAAAAGCTTCCATTATCGGACGGACAGGATTGATGCTGTTGTCCTGCGGAACCGGCGCCTGGCGCGTCAGAAGCTCTATGAATTCCCTTGCAATGGCGCTTGGGCTTACCTGTACCGCTAACATCGGTCTTCTTTCTATTGACTATACCTGTTTCGATGAAAACAATTGCTTTACTCAGTCAATCTGCCTGAATAATACTGGCGTGAATACATATAAGCTAAATTACCTCGAACGTTTTATCAAAGATTTCCCGACCATCGGCGTTCATCTGAGCGGTGAACAGCTTCACTCCCGGCTGGACCGGATTGAAAAGCTGGGCGGCCTTTATAAGCCGGCTGTTCTTGGACTTTCCGCCGCTCTTGCCTGCGGTGCCTTCACTTTCCTGCTGGGAGGGGGAATTCCCGAAATTCTCTGTGCCTTTCTTGGCGCCGGTGCTGGAAATTACGTCCGCAGCAGACTGCTGGGAAAAAAATTCACACTTTTTCTATGTATTGTAACTTCAGTAGCTCTTGGCTGCCTCACCTATACCGTGGCCTTAAGAGCCGCCGAACTGCTATTCTCCATATCCGCACAACATCAGGCCGGCTACATCTGCGCTATGCTATTCATCATACCGGGATTCCCGTTTATTACCAGCGGCATTGACTTTGCCAAGCTGGATATCCGTTCCGGCTTAGAGCGGCTCTCATATGCCGTGATCATTACCGTGGTCGCCACTGTAACAGCCTGGGCAACCGCCCTGGCTCTGAACCTGCAGCCTGTGGATTTTCCGGAACTTAGCATCGGCGTCTCCATTCATCTTCTGCTGCGTCTGATCGCAAGCTTTTGCGGAGTACTCGGATTCTCCATTATGTTCAACAGCCCGGTTTCCATGGCTGCTTCCGCGGCTTTTGTGGGCGCCGTAGCTAACACTCTTCGGTTGGAGCTGGTCGATATGGTAAACTGTCCGCCTTCCATCGCCGCATTTGCCGGAGCGCTGACAGCAGGACTTCTCGCCTCCCTGATCAACCGAAAGCTTGGGTATCCGAGAATCTCCCTGACTGTACCTTCCATCGTTATTATGGTCCCCGGCCTGTTCCTTTACCGGGCCGTCTACAATCTGGGAGCTATGTCACTGTCCACCTCTACCTCCTACTTTGCGTCCGCTATGCTGATCATCCTGGCGCTGCCGCTGGGGCTGATCTTTGCCAGAATTATTACAGACAAGTCTTTCAGATACTGCAACTGATTACAATTGTGTTTGGGGACGGGGAATTTTCGAAAATTCCCCGTCCCCAAACATCTCACAACACGAAAAAAAGTGCCGTAAACACGGCACTTTTTTAGTGGACCTGGCGGGAGTTGAACCCGCGTCCGAAAGCCCATCCATCGAAGCATCTCCCATCACAGTCATTATATTAACATTCCCTCCGTCTGTCACCTAATGACAGGTTACAGACTTCAGTAGCTTCATAAATTCTTCCATTCCCTCAAAGCTTTGGGAGTGAAGTGCTCCGCCTGTTTGAAGCCGGTGACCCAGGCAGCGGATGACCCGGGGCCGACTGCCGCCTAATTAGGCAGCGTACGCTAATTCTCTATTGTCTGCGTTTATTTTTAATTGGAACTTTTTACGTAGTGTCCCGCTACGGATGGCTTCTCCAACTTCCAGACCCCCGTCGAAACCAGTACAAGCCCTGATGCTGTCTGGTATGCAGACATCTGTTTCTTTTGAGTGTACTTTATTATATGCAGGAACTATGAAATTGTCAAGCTGTCCCTCTCATAATCCCTCTCAAAAAAATTTTTAAAAAAATTAGCACTCACCTCTTTACATTGCTAAAAATATGTGTTATATAATAACTATAGCAAATAAAACACATATATCATTCAGATATATTTTAAGGAGGTATGTACTATGTTACTTGCAAACAGAGGATTTAACAGTTTATTCGATGATATGTTCAACGACCCGTTCTTCACCCGTTCTTATGACCGGACATCCAGTCAGATGATGAAGACAGATATTCATGAAAAAGACGGTAACTATCTGGTAGAGATGGAGCTGCCCGGATATGCCAAAGAAGATATCAAGGCAGATCTGAAGGATGGATACCTTACCATTACCGCACACAAGAACGAGACCAAGGAAGAAAAAGACGCCCACGGCAAATGCATTCACAAGGAACGCTATACCGGCACCTGCAACCGAAGCTTCTATGTTGGAGAAGATATTTCCCAGGAAGACATCAAGGCAGCATTCAAGGACGGCGTTCTGAAGCTTCAGATTCCGAAGGAAGTAGAAAAGGAAGAGGCTCAGCCAAAATTGATTACTATCGAATAATTGTATACCAGATGAAAAGGGAGAGCAGTCAGCAACACTGCTCTCCCTTTTTATTCCTCTTCCAGTCCCAGGATATGCGCAAGCACTTCTATAATGATCTCATTGGTACAGGATTTCACATATCCCATCATATGTAAGGATATCTCATCCTGCTTCTGTGCTTCTGTCAGTTCCGGATTCATTTTCGTCTCATTGATCATCTGGATCAGCTGTGGGGCCAGATCCTCATAGATGTCTTTCGTCGTCTCTGTGACCAGCTCCTGCAGGTCTTTTTTCTTTGTCGGTACCATAGGCTTCCTCCTAATCAAAATTCCGGACTTTAAAGTCCCTCTGCGCTTCTCGCTGCTGATCCTTCTTCGCAATATCCTGCCTCTTATCATACAGCTTCTTTCCTTTGGCCAGCCCGATTTCCACCTTTACCAGACTGTCTTTAAAATACACCTTCAAAGGCACCAGGGTCATGCCCTTCTCCTTCGTCTTTCCCAGCAGTTTACGGATTTCATATTTATGCAGCAGAAGTTTGCGGACGCGAAGCGGGTCTTTATTAAAGATATTTCCCTTTTCATATGGGCTGATGTGCATGCCATAGATGTACACCTCTTCGTTTTCCACCCGGATAAACGCTTCTTTGATGCTGCATTTCCCCATGCGCAGAGACTTTACCTCTGTTCCATGAAGCGCGATCCCCGCTTCACAGGTCTCCAGTATAAAATAATCATGATATGCCTTCTTATTATTGGCGATCATCTTGCCGTTGGTCTTCGCCATTCCTTCTCTCCCCTTCCTCTGCAATTTCGAAATCAATGGTCCGCATCAAATGGTCCGTATCCAGAACCCGGATCCGGATTTTCTGTCCCAGCTTGTACCGTTTGCCGGTATGAATGCCGACCATCTCATAACTCTGCTCCTGATACTCATAATGGTCGTCCTTCATATTGGTAACATGCACCAGGCCTTCCACGGTATTATCCAGTTCCACATACATGCCCCATCTGGTGATTCCGGAAATCACGCCTTCAAATTCCGCTCCGATGTACTGCTCCATATATTCCGTCTTTTTCAGCTTTACAGTCTCCCGTTCCGCTTCGTCTGCCCGCCGTTCCATCTTACTGGCATGTTTGGTCACCTCCGGCAGGATTGCCCGGTAATGTTCTATTTTATTCTCCGTCATCCTGCCCCGCAGATTGTCTTTGATAATCCGGTGGATCTGCAGGTCCGGATATCGCCGGATAGGAGAGGTGAAATGCGTGTAATAATTGGCAGCCAGTCCAAAATGTCCGGTATTTTCCGGTGTGTATCCGGCCTGCTTCATGGAGCGCAGCGCCAGTCGGCTGATCAGCGCTTCCTGCGGACTTCCTTCCACCTTCGCCAGTAGTTTCTGGATTTCCTTGGGCCGGATCTCATTGACGCCAACATGCATAGAGTAACCGAAATTATTGATAAATATGGCCAGCGCCCGGATCTTCTCTCCATCCGGTGCTTCGTGGGTCCGGTATACGAAAGGCAGTTCCTGCCAGTAATACTCCTCAGCCACCGTCTCATTGGCCAGCAGCATAAAGTCTTCGATCAGCCGTGTCGCCGTATTGCGTTCGTAAGGCCTCAGTTCCAGCGGATGTCCCGCATCGTCCAGAATCATCTTCGTCTCTGGGAAATCAAAATCAATGGATCCTCTCTGTTTTCTGCGTTCTCGTATGACATGAGACAAATCCCGCATTCTCAGGAACATAGGAACCAGTTCCTGATTTTCCCGGATCGCTGCCGGATTCTCTTCTTCCAGAATACGGTTTACTACGGTATACGTCATTCTCTTATCCACATGGATCACGGTCTCTGCGATCTGGTGGTCCACCACGATTCCCCGGGAATCTACTTTCATGATACAGCTTAATGCCAGCCGGTCTTCTCCTGCGTTCAGAGAACAGATTCCATTGGATAGTACGTGAGGCAGCATGGGAATCACCCGGTCCGCCAGATAAACACTGGTCCCACGCTCATAAGCCTCCCGGTCCAGGGCGCTGTTCTCCTGTACATAATTGGCCACATCGGCGATATGGACTCCCAGAATGTAGTATTCCCCTTCCATGGTCACCGACACCGCATCATCCAGGTCTCTGGCATCCTCTCCATCGATCGTGACCATCTGCCAGTCTCTTAAATCCAGCCGGCCTGCCATATCGGCTTCACTGACCGGCTTCGACACCCGGACCGCCTGATTGAGTACCCTCTCCGAGAATTCCGTCGGAAGATCATAGCTTTTCACAATCGACAGGATGTCAGTCCCCGGATCATTCACATGCCCCAGGATCTCCACAATCCGTCCTTCCGGCTTCTTCCGTCCGTCCCCATAGGAGGTAAGCTCCACTACAACCTTATGGCCGTCCACTGCTCCCATGGCACGTTCCGTCGGCACAAACACATCCTTCAATATCTTCTGATTGTCCGGAAGAACAAAACCATAGGATTTCCCCGGCGAGATCTGGAACAAACCCACCAGATGGGTAATCCCTCGTTCCACGATCTTTATAACCTTTCCTTCCCGGCTTCTTCTACCGCCGGCACGGGAAATCACCACTTCTACAATGTCGCCGTCCATGGCTCCTCCGGTACACGTTTCGCCAATATATATATCGGAATCTTCTCCCTCAACCGTTACAAATCCGAATCCTTTCTGGCTGCCTCGGAATGTCCCTGTCAAACGTTGATCCTGCGCCACTGAATACTTGCCTCTCTTGGACAGGGATATCTTCCCCTCTATTTCCAGAAGATGCAAGACTTCTCTTAACTCCCCTCTCTTCTCCCTTGGGACCTGCAGACACACGGCGATTTCCTTACATTTCATAGGAACATAAAGGGGATCGCACATAAAACGATATACTTTTTCTTTGTTTTCTTCCAGGTTTCTATCCATCTGTTCCAATTCCTCCAAAGAGCGGAAAAGGACACTCATGTCGAGTGTCCTTTTCGTCTCTTTTACTACGCTTCTCTTAAGCAAATACCTTCAAATTCAACACTGCTGCCAGTACAATAAACAGGATCGCAAGGAATTTTGTAGACTTCACAAGAGTTCCTTCCATGGACCGTCCCTTATTCTGTCCCCAGTAAGTATCTGCCATACCTCCGATAGTTCCAAGTCCGGCTGATTTTCCTTCCTGCATCAGAACGATAGCTGTCAGCGCGATACAGTCTATTGCAAATATAATCATTAAAATCGTTTTTAAAATCTCCACTTTTTCCACCTCCTGCGGATAAACCATAGTTATTTTACCACAGGAAGATCGTTATGGCAAGCACTAATTTAGCCAGCTTCATCCTTGTCTGAAAATGGATTCTGATACCGCGCCGCTTCTCCCAGCCGTTCTTCGATCCGAAGCAGACGGTTGTATTTCTCCACCCGCTCCATTCTACAGGGCGCTCCTGTCTTGATCTGACCGGAGCCGAATGCTACTGCCATATCTGCGATCAGAGTATCTGCCGTCTCTCCCGAGCGATGAGACAAGATTGTACGGTATCCGGCCCGGTGAGCAGTCTGAATCGCCTCCACCGCTTCCGTCAGCGTGCCGATCTGGTTTACCTTGATCAGAATTGCATTTGCCACCTTACGTTCAATTCCTTTTATCAGTCTTGCTGTATTCGTAACAAACAGATCGTCTCCCACCAGCTGTGTCCGCAATCCAAGACGGGTGGTTAATAGCTCCCAGCCGTCCCAGTCTTCTTCATCCAGAGGATCCTCGATGGATACAATCGGAAATTCCTCGACCAGAGCTTCATAATAATCGATCATTTCTTCCGTAGATCGGATCGCCTGCTCTCCCTTAAATGTGTATTTCTTGTACCGTGTATCATACAGTTCAGACGCCGCTGCGTCCAATGCGATCACGATATCGCCCCCCGGCCGGTATCCAGCCTTTTCTACTGCTTCCATAATCAATTTCAACGCTTCTTTGGCATCCTTAAGGTTCGGAGCAAATCCACCCTCATCGCCTACCGCGGTCAGGTGTCCCTGCTCCTTCAAAATCTGTCTCAAGGTGTGATAGATCTCCGCGCACATACGAAGTCCCTCCCGGAAACAGCAGGCGCCTGCCGGCATAATCATAAATTCCTGGATATCGATGGTATTATCGGCATGCCTTCCTCCGTTCATAATGTTCATCATAGGAACCGGCATCTGCCTGGCATGTATTCCTCCCAGATACAGATACAGGGGAATACGCAAGGCATCGGCAGCGGCTCTGGCAGCGGCCATGGACACCCCTAACATAGCGTTGGCGCCCAGATTCGATTTATCTTCCGTTCCATCTAATTTGCGAAGGGTTTCATCCAGCAACACCTGATCAAACACATTCATATCTGTGACAGCCGGCGCAATCCTGGCGTTCACATGATCCACCGCGCGCTGCACTCCAAGGCCTCCGTACCGCTCTTCACCATCTCTTAATTCCACTGCTTCGAAACGCCCGGTAGATGCACCGGAAGGAACACTGGCTCTGCCCCAGTACCGTTCGCCTGCCAGGAGTTCTACTTCAATAGTCGGATTTCCTCTGGAGTCCAGAATTTCTCTTGCGTATACATCTGTGATCGGCAGATATTTATACATTCTTTTACCTCCTCCTTTACAGAGGATATTATGTGCCAATCCACAGACCGTCATACGGGAAATTAATATAATTGGCGATAAACTTCTTCAAGCTGTTCTACCGTTGGTTTTACATAACTCTGATTCAGCAGCCTTTGCTGGCTTTCGTCTACACTGACGGCAAAAGCATGAATCTCCTCTTCTTTCATGCCATAATCGCGCAGTTTTTTTCTGGCTATGATCCGGTCCAGCAATTCCTCCAGCGCCGGATACACCTGTTCTTGTCCGCATTCCAACAGTTCTGCCAGAAAACGATTCAGCTCCAGGATTCCTCCCTTAGGATCCCATCTCTGGTAAGCGGCAAATACCTCGGCCAAAAACTGATAATTGGCCTCTCCGTGAGTCACATGATATACTCCGCTTAACGGATAAGACATGGCATGGACCATTCCTGTCCCTGCATTTCCAAACGCGATACCCGCCAGATTACTGGCTGTGAGGAACTCGTCCAGAAGATCCATTCTGGCATCCTCTCCTTGCTCTGCAATGACACGAAATCCACGGATGATCATCTCCATCGCTTTGCAGCTGAACATCCGGGTATACAGGTTTGCCCGGGGCGACACATAGGATTCGATGGCATGGATGAAGGCGTCAATCGCGCTGGTAGCAAAAAACGAATAAGGAAGTTCCCGCAAAAGCTCCGGAATCAGGACCGCATTATCTGCATAGATTTCATCGGCAGCCAGTCCAAGCTTCGTATGCAGTCCCGTCAATTCTGCAATGGACACATTAGACACCTCCGAGCCAGCCCCGCAGGTGGTTGGCACCGCAATCAAAGGCCGTACTTTTTTAAGAGGCACTTTCCTTAAGAAAATATCTTCTGTTTTATATGACCCGTCCAAAACCAGAATCTTTGCCATATCAATGACCGCTCCGCCCCCAACAGCCACGATTCTCCCGGATCCGGTTCTGTTAAAATCGCGAATCAGCGCGTCGATCATCTGGTCTGTTGGTTCTCCCTTCCCGTAATCACTCTTGAAAGCCACACAAGCCTCCAGTTTCATCGGAGCGAAATATGTATCATATACTGACTTGCTGGTCAGAATGAAGTCTCCCTTTCCGATCTGATATTCCCTCACAAATTCTTGTGCGGTATTGTACTTTTCCACTTTGGTTCTCTGTTGAAACAGTTTCATTTTCTCTTCTTTCTCCTCTCAGCTTACTTTTTTTATCATACCACCGATCCGTTGACTTTTCCAATCCCCGGCGTTACAATTTGGTTGGATAACACAAAAAAATACATTGGGGAATGCATTATGAAATCAAAACTGAAAAATTTTTCATTACTGACGGCAAGTACTCTGATCATGGCTGTAGGAATTTATTTCTTTAAATTCACCAACAACTTTACTTTCGGAGGCATCACCGGTCTTGCGGTTCTGGTTGCCAAATCCGGCGTGATCTCAGCCAGTGATTTTTCATTCATTGCCAACATGATTCTGCTAGTAATCGGCTGGTTCGTTTTAGGAAAAAAATTTGCGGCCAAGACCGCCTACAGCAGCATCCTTTTGTCGGTAGCTCTGTCCGGTATGGAACGGATCTGTTCCATGCAGCAGCCTTTGACGGACCAGCCCATCCTTGAACTGGCATTTGCCATCGCCCTCCCATCCATCGGATCAGCCGTCCTGTTCAACATCGGGGCCTCCAGCGGGGGGACGGACGTAATCGCCATGATCATGAAAAAATACACCAGCGCCGATATTGGAAAAGCTCTGCTGATCACTGATTTCTTTATTACGCTGGCCGGCTGCTTTGTATTCGACATTACCACCGGACTTTACTCTTTCCTGGGACTTGCCTTACGGTCCTTCATGATTGATGGATTCATCGAAAGTCTGAATCTGTCTAAATACTTTAATGTAGTCTGTTCCAATCCGGATCCTATCTGTGAGTTTATCAAAACCGATCTGCACAGAGGCGCCACAATCGTACTGGCCCAGGGCGCATTTTCCGGAGAAGACAAGTATCTGGTCCTCACCGTGTTAAACCGGTTTGAAGCCGTCCGCCTGCGTAATTATATCAAAGAAAATGCACCGGATGCGTTTCTTTTAATTTCCAACACCAGCGAGATCATAGGAAAAGGGTTCCACTCCATCTAGAGTGGAACCCTTCTTATCTTTCTTAGCCTACGATCAATCCTTCTGCACGTATCACATCGATCACCTGATTAACGTACTTCTCACATAGCTCATCGGTAGATGCTTCTACCATTACCCGGATCACCGGTTCTGTCCCGCTTTCTCTTACCAGAATACGTCCATCCTCTCCTAATGCTTCCGCCACATCATTCACCGCTTTTGTAACTTCCGCGTTCTCACGGGCCGTTTTCTTATCCGCCACACGGACATTCTTCAGAAGCTGTGGATAGATCTTTACTTCCTCTGCCAATTTGGACAACGGTTGCTTCTTCTCCATCACAACCTCCATTACCATCAAAGATGTAAGGATTCCATCCCCGGTCGTCGCATGTTTGCTGAAGATAATATGGCCAGACTGTTCTCCTCCCAGAGAGAAATTATTTGTCACCATGTTCTCGTATACATACTTATCCCCCACTGCAGTCTTCTCATAGCGGATACCGGCTTTATCACAGGCTTTATATAATCCCAGGTTCGACATGATGGTAGTGACAATGGTATCGCCGTTCAGTCTGCCCTGTTCTTTTAAGTATTTTCCACATACATAGAGGATCAAGTCGCCGTCCACCACATTGCCGTTCTCATCTACCGCGATACAGCGGTCCGCGTCTCCGTCGAAGGCAAATGCGATATCCAGTTTCTTCTCTTTCACAAACTCCTGCAGCACTTCAATATGGGTAGATCCACAGTTGGTATTGATGTTAGTTCCGTCCGGATCATTATTAATTACATAAGTTTTGGCGCCCAACGCATCGTATACGCTCTTTGCGATAGCAAAAGAGCTTCCGTTGGCGCAGTCCAGACCGATCCGCATATCTTTAAAGGAACGGGTAGCCAGAGAAATCAAATGACCGATATAACGGTTTCTTCCCGCCGCATAGTCTACTGTTCTTCCAATATTTTCTTTCTGTGCCAGCGGCAGTTCGCCAATCTCGCCATCGATATAGGCTTCGATCTTTTCTTCTACTTCCGCTTCCATTTTATGGCCTTTGCCGTTGATGATCTTGATTCCATTGTCATAATAAGGGTTATGGCTTGCGGAAATCATGATACCACAGTCAAAGTCCTCTGTTCTCGTCACATAAGAAACGCTTGGCGTCGTGGTGACGTGAAGCAGATAAGCATCCGCTCCGGACGCCGTGATTCCTGCTGCCAGCGCGTATTCAAACATGTAGCTGCTTCTTCTGGTATCCTTTCCGATCACGACCCTTGCCTTGTGATCCTGTCCGTAATACCACCCCAGATATCTTCCTACTTTAAATGCATGCTCCACAGTCAGCACCACATTGGCCTCACCGCGAAACCCGTCTGTTCCAAAATATTTTGCCATAGCTTACTCAATCCTCCATGTCATTTGACATATTTACCGATTTTTTTGCACAATCGGCATTTCACCCTTTCTATTATAGTCAGTATGGCGGTCAGTTACAAGTTTTTTTTGTTGCATCTTCCAGAATGCATCTGGCCACATAAAGCCCGTTGGCCGACGCCTGCTGAAGCCCCCGGGTAATAGACGCTCCGTCTCCCATGGCCCGCAAACCTGCAATATTCGTCTCAAACCGAGGATTTACTACTACCTTATTGGAATAGAATTTTACTTCCACGCCGTAGAGAAGGGTCTCATCTGACGCAATTCCCGGCGTCACCTTATCCAGCGCCCGAATCATCTCATCGATTGCCACCATGATCCGGTGCGGAAATACCAGCGACAAATCTCCCGGAACCGCGTCCTTCAGCGTCGGCGTAATGTTATTACGCAGCAGACGCTCCTCCGTCGTCCGCCTTCCCCGTCGGAAATCCCCGTATCTTTGAAGCAGAATCTTGCCGCCGCTTAACATATTGCCTAGCTGGGCGATGTGTTTGCCATATTCAATAGGTGAACGAAAGGGATCCGTAAAGTTTTTGGACACCAAAAGCGCAAAATTCGTGTTTTTCGTCTTCATATCCAGCGACTTATAGGCATGGCCGTTGACCACCGCAAGGCCTCCCTCATAGTATTCCGTTGCCACTTCCCCGGACGGATTGGTGCAGAATACCCTCACCTTGTCGTCAAAGGTAGGCGTATAATACACCAGCTTTGCCTCGTACAGCTTCTCGTTCAATTCTTTCATTACCTCGTCCCGGACTTCTACACGGACGCCTACATCCACCGTCCCGTTACGGGTTTCAATCCCATGCTCTTTGCAGAGATTCGCGAACCATTCCGAGCCTTCCCGGCCCACTCCTGCCACAATCTCAGGCGCACGGAATTCCTCTCCTTGATCCGTGATAACTCCAACGGCTCTTCCATCCTCAACCAGAATATCCTGCACCATGGTCATAAACCGGATATCCACTCCACTTTGAAGCAGATGCTCCTGAAGCCGGGTATAGATCTTATAACCTTCCTCCGTCCCCAAATGCCGGATGGGACATTCAATCAATTTCAAATTAGCCCGGATCGCCTTCGCACGAATATTCTCGATGGCCTGATAATCTTCAATTCCATAGACCTTCCGATCCGCCCCAAACGCCAGATAAATCTCATCAGCTTCATGGATCAGCTCCGAAGCCTTTTCATATCCCAGAATCTCCGGAAGAGTTCCCCCTACATCCGCAGACAGGGACAGCTTCCCGTCGGAAAATGCACCGGCCCCCGCAAATCCTGTGGTTATGGAGCAGGGACGGCATCCTATGCAGACCTTGGTTTTCCGCTTCGGGCACTCTCTCTTTTCGATGGATCGTCCCTTTTCGATCAGAAGCACCTTCATATCCGGTTTCTTTCTCTTCAGTTCATAGGCGCAGAAAATTCCAGACGGTCCTGCGCCAATAATGATCACATCGTATTGTCTCATATAGTCTTAGTTTCCCTCCTAATGATGGAACAGGCGGATTCCGGTAAAGGACATCACCATTCCATATTTATTACAGGTTTCGATCACGTTGTCATCCCGTACAGATCCTCCCGGCTGCGCGATATATTTCACACCGCTCTTATGAGCACGTTCAATATTGTCCCCAAATGGGAAGAACGCATCAGATCCCAGAGCTACATCTGTCAGCTGGTCCAGCCATTCCCGTTTTGCTTCTCTGGTGAACACTTCCGGTTTTTCCTTGAAAATTGCGGGCCATGCATCATCCGCAAGCACGTCCATATAATCCTCGCCGATATAAAGATCAATCGCATTATCCCGGTCTGCCCGGCGAATGGAATCTACAAACGGAAGATTCATCACCTGCGGGGACTGTCTTAGCCACCAGTTGTCTGCCTTGGTTCCAGCCAGACGGGTACAGTGAATTCTGGACTGCTGCCCTGCTCCGATTCCGATGGCCTGGCCATCTTTCACATAGCAGACAGAGTTGGACTGGGTATACTTCAAGGTGATCATGGAGATCGCAAGGTCAATCTTCGCCTGTTCGCTCAATTCCTGATTCTCTGTCACAATATTGGAGAAGAAATCTTCGTCAATCTTCAGTTCATTTCTTCCCTGCTCGAAAGTAATTCCAAACACATCCTTATGCTCCAGCGGCGCCGGCACATAATCCGGGTCGATCTCAATTACATTATAATTTCCGTTTTTCTTCTGTTTCAGAATCTCCAGCGCTTCTGGTTCATATCCTGGTGCAATGACGCCGTCGGACACCTCGCGTTTGATCAGTCTTGCCGTATCTTTATCGCACACGTCAGACAGGGAGATAAAATCTCCAAACGAAGACATACGGTCCGCTCCTCTCGCTCTTGCATAAGCACAGGCCAGCGGCGACAATTCTCCCAGGTCGTCCACCCAGTAGATCTTTGCCAGTGTGTCGGTGAGCGGAAGACCTACGGCCGCTCCGGCCGGAGATACATGTTTAAAAGACGTAGCCGCCGGAAGGCCGGTCGCCTTTTTCAGTTCACTGACCAGCTGCCATCCATTAAAGGCGTCCAGGAAATTGATGTACCCAGGCCTTCCATTCAACACCCGGATCGGCAGTTCGCTGCCGTCTGCCATATAGATCTTCGAAGGTTTCTGATTCGGATTACATCCGTATTTTAATTCCAATTCTTTCATATATCTTTTATCTCCTTCCTGCGATTATTGGTTTTTATTGATGATCTTCGTCTCATAAGCGCCTGTCGCGATGTCGATATAACGCACGAACAAAGACACCTTATTATCTTCATTCAGGCTGTTCCACAGAAGGTCTGTAAATGCTTCCATATCATCTGGAATACCGATCAGCTTCGGTTCTCCTTCAAAACTGGGAAGAGGATTGCCGTCACACTGATAGGTATGGATGAAATGGCCTTCTCCCGCAGCCGGATTTTCATAGGCAAATGTATATCGATGGCAGCTGTCAGGGGACCCGTTATTGCTCTTCAGAATAGACATGGCATAATTATAGCTGCCGTTCTCGATGTGCATGATTCCGGAAATTCTGGGGGTGTAATTGGGTCCGTCCGGCTCAAACTCCCGGCACCTTAAAGACTGTTCAAAGGTCAGCTGCTTATCCATTCCTTCATAGATAGTATCCGTCTGATCTCCGTTTGTCACAATCGTCTTATTACCAAGCACACGTACAGGGGCATAGATAATCAGGCTGGGATCCGTCAGCTTGGACGGGTCAAATGCCTGGGTACGGATTCCTTCCCCGTCTTCCACAAAGATCCGGTTGCGGCTGTTCTCACTTCTTCCCATAATAAAATATGCGGTCACCGCCTTCGTTCCGTCCGCGCTTTTCCCGATAATAATTCCGCGTCCCGGATAAGAGTTGTTCCGCAATTCGTTCTCGATCTTCAACATATTCATGATTCCCTCTCCTTTTCAGTTGGTGGTTGATCCTGCCCCTTCATTATATATAATTGGCACCTGTTTTTCCAGTCATATTTCAAAGTTATTGCTGCCTCTGCGGCATCATGATAAAATAAAAAAAACAAATACTTTATGGGGGTGACAGATCATGAAACCAAGAATTTTATTGTGTTGTGCTGTTCTGTTGACAGCGGTTGCCACATTCGGATGCGGCGGACAATCTGCAGATCAGTATGCCGGAGACCGGATCACAGAACTTAAAGAAGGCGATCCTTCCGTATTCAATGATCTTTTGGAGCAAGGAATTAAAACCAGCAATACCACCTATGTCCTGGATTTTCCTGAGGACCTAAAGGAGACTTATCTGGAATTCCTACAGACTTCCTTTTCTTCCATGAAATTTGAAGTAGAAGGGGCAAAAGAAAAAATGGACGGCGTCTATGCAGTCAATGTCTCTTTCACACCCGTAGATTTCCAAAATACACTGCAGAAAACCAATGATGAAATCCTTACCAAACCGAATTCAGCAGACTTCACGGAGACAGCATTGTCCATGATCAAAGCGGACAAAGAGCAGATGCATTCGGATCCGGTTTTTACAGATAAAACGACTTTTGAACTTATGGTTTCCGAATCTGACAGCGGATTTTCGATTCACGATACTCATTTCATGGATTTTCTGAATGCTTGCATGAACGACTATATGTCTCCATATAACTCCTGCTGCGACCTCTATGAGATCCAGGATTTTATCAAATCCTATCTGGATGCCTCGTTTAAAGGCGAGGTGACCCAGTTTGCCCTTCATGTTGGCTTTTCTGAAGAAGAAGCTCTTGCCTGGTATGAGTCCGATGTTTTTGACATCCCGGAAGGATTCAATCCTGCATATGAAGACCGTTACCGGGCTGCTCTTCAGAGTATCATGAAGCAGTGCCGCTATACCATGGGAATCCCGCGTAAAGAATCAGAGCCATCCCATTATCAGGTGGATGTGGCCGTGACACCTAACAACAGTCTGACAGATACTTTTTCAGAATACAGTTCCCAAACTTACTATTCTCTGGATGAAGCCTCCGCCGCTTTAGTGGAAATACTGGAAAGATATGCCGCTTCCCCTTCCTATGGCGAAGAAACCATGGTTACTATACCTGTGAATGAAAATTCATTAATAGATACAGAAACAGAAGAATCCGATCTTACCAGACTGGTCTATACGATTCTTCCACCTGCATAAATATTAATTCCGCTGTAAAAATGTTACAATTTTGTTAATAAAAGAACTTGTTTTTTATGAATTTTACTTCTTGTTCCTTCACTGCAAAAAAGAGTAGAATATATGCAGTTTTGAAGAATCTGTATATTTGCAGTATTGGAGGAGAATGTCATGGCAGGTTCCGGAAAATGCAGAGACTATTTGTTCGACAACTGTAAAGCCTTTTTAATAATTCTGGTGGTAATGGGACATTTTATGGAACCCAGCTACCAGGACAACAGTCTGTTATATGTGCTGAAGTGGTTCATTGTATCCTTTCATATGCCGGCATTTATCTTTATCTCCGGCTATTTTTCCAAACGGGAACTATCCGTAACCGCTTTAATACAGAAACTAGCTGTCCCCTATCTGGTTTATGAAGTTTTGTATTATCTTTTATATACCTGTATCATTCATAAACCCACCAAACTGTATCTGTTGATGCCTAAATTCTCGCTCTGGTATATCCTGGCGCTTCTGATCTGGCGTCTGATCACTCCTTATGTAAAGAAAATCCCTCACCACCTGATTCTATCCGTGGCCGCAGGACTTCTCATAGGGTGTGTCGACATGCCCAGCAATTTTCTCAGCATTCCTAGAATCCTGGTATTCTATCCATTCTTTCTGGCCGGAATGTACTGTAAACGAGACAGCATTACTTCACTCCGGAATCACACGAGCCGGATCATCGCAGCCGCAGGTTCCGCCGGTTTCCTTGCCTTTCTGATATTCTCCAACGGATATCGGGATCTTCCTGTGAAAATTTTCTACGGAAGATATAACTACGATTACCTGGGGCAGGACATGATCACCGGCATCCTGTGCCGGATCGTCTGCTATGGAATCGGCGCTTTTATGACTTATGCTCTTCTGATTCTGATGACAGAACGAAAAATCTTCTGCTCTTACATTGGAACACGCACCATGGCAATTTATCTGTTCCACGGACTGACTTATTCCTGGCTGAAAGGCAGCACTGATATTTTGGAAAATGTGAACACAATCCCGGAAGCACTGCTTCTGATCGCATTCTGTATCTGTCTGACTGGAATTTACTCCATTCCGCAGCTGACCAGTTTCACCAACAAAGTTGCATCTTTGCATCTGCCTGGACAATCCGTTTCTCATTTGTCCGGTTATCATATGGCAATTTTCAGAGTGGTATTCTATCCAAAAGCATAACGTCAAACGATAATCTATCACGGGGCAGGCGCGAAACGAATATACGTTTCGCGCCTGCCCCGTCCATATCTATCTTTCTATATTCACTCCACCTTTTCTCCTGGCCGGTAGATCCGCTTCACCCACTCCTCACGTATCTCCCACAGATTTCCGCAGACGTTAAATACCGTCCACTCATCGATCTCAAAGATCCGTTTCCAGCTCTCCCGGATTCTGGCCGTCTCCTCCGGGTATTTTCCCTTATATCTTCCTTCGAAAAATTCAAAACTGTTCACCACGCCAATTTCCTTCAGATGCTTTTTGTATTCTTCCTGATCTTTCGCGTCTTTAGGCAGATAGATCCGGTTCAGCACATAGTCCCATTTTACATCATCGAAATAGATTACCTGCTCTTCCGGAACCTCCAGCGCATACACCACCGTTCCGGGAATGGGCTTCAGGCAGTTCTCCACGCTGATGGAACACCAGATGGGCGCATGAACGTCTTCCGGCTTAGGCACCCGCTTGGCCGCTTCTTTGGTAAACCAGTCGTAGCTTTCCATAAAAAGCGGCGCAATGTCTCCGAAATGCAGCTCCACGTAAACCCTCTGATTGATGATCCGATGATCTCTTTCCAGTTGATATAAGGTTTTATCATTCTGCCGGGTGTAGAGTTTCACCGTCTTCTGTCCCATAAGACTCCTCCTCTCTTTCTTTGCTTTTCCACTCCTGTATCTTCCGAAGCCGTCTTCGAACTGACGCTTCTTCGCCTTGTTCCCCGGGATGATAATAGTGACGGTCCTTCAGTCCTTCCGGCATACACTGCATATGCGTCAGTTTTTCTTCGGTATCGTGGGCATATTCATAACCCTCTCCATATTTGAGTTCCTTCATCAGTCCGGTGGGCGCGTTCCGAAGCCAAAGCGGCACCGGCTCTGCCTGCCGGTTCCGAATGTCCCGTTTGCAGGCTTCTACTGCTGTATACAGTGCGTTGGACTTGGGCGCCATAGAAAGATAGGTCACCGCATGGGTCAGATGCACGTCGCATTCCGGCATTCCCAGATAATGACAAGCCTGGTAGGCCGCCACCGCCACCTGCAGCGCATGGCTGTCCGCCATACCCACATCCTCACTGGCAAACCGGATCAGACGTCTCGCAATGTAAAGAGGATTCTCCCCTCCCTCCAGCATCCGGCACATCCAGTAGATGGCTGCGTCCGGATCACTGTTCCGCATGGACTTATGAAGAGCCGAGATCAGATTATAATGCTCTTCGCCCGTCTTATCGTAAAGCAGGGACTTCCGGCTGATGCACTGGGCAAGACCATCGTCTGTCACCACCATTCCTCCCGGCGTAATCTCTCCATTCAGCACAGCCATTTCCAGTGTATTCAGAGCCGTTCTGGCATCTCCGTTGGCAAAGGCCGCAATGGCCCGGATCTGATCCTCCGTAATCTGCACCTTCTGATCGGCAAATCCCATCGGATGGCTTAACGCCTGGCGAAGCAGCCGCATCAGATCTTTCTCCTCCAGCGCCTTTAACACGAATACCCGGCACCTGGATAAAAGCGCTGCATTCACCTCGAAAGACGGATTCTCTGTAGTCGCTCCGATCAAGATAATACTGCCTTTTTCTACATAGGGAAGAAATGCGTCCTGCTGGGCTTTGTTGAACCGGTGGATCTCGTCTACGAAAAGCACCGTCCTCTGCCCCATCTTCCGGCTCATCTCCGCCTGCGCCATTACCTCCCGAATCTCTTTGATTCCACTGGTCACCGCACTGAAATTAATGAATTCCGCCCGGGTCCTGCCCGCGATAATACTGGCAAGGGTCGTCTTGCCCACCCCCGGCGGACCCCAAAAGATCATGGACGAGATCTGGTCCCGTTCGATCAGCTGGCGCAGCATTTTCCCCGGCCCCAGCAGATGCTCCTGTCCTACGAATTCCTCCAGGGAAGCGGGACGTATCCTGCTGGCTAAGGGTACCGTCTGCTTCCGGTTGTCAAATAAGCTGAGCTGTTCCATCCCATCTCCTCCCTTTTATATCTGCTCCCGCAGCTTCTTTGGATTTCTGTTCTCTCTTACTCCTCTTCTATCCGGTATCCGTGATCCATGGGACCGCTTCCTTTCCCCAGGTCCAGCATAGCCGCCAGGGCACCGGAAATATAGTTTTTTGCCCGTTCTACCGCTTCTTTCAGGCTGTATCCTTTTGCCAGGTTTGACGCAATCGCGCTGGATAGGGTGCAGCCGGTTCCATGGGTATTGGGATTGTTGATCCGTTCCCCATGAAACCATGTAAAAATTCCGTCCGCGCAGAGAAGATCATTGGCGTCGTTTCTCTGGTGACCGCCTTTGCAGAGAACCGCACAGCCATATTGCTCTGCGATTTCCCGGGCAGCTTCTTCCATATCCTGGCAGCTGTGGATCTCTCTGCCCGTCAGCACCTCTGCCTCCGGTATGTTAGGCGTCAGGATCTCCGCCAGCGGGAACAACTCCTGCTTTAACATCTCCACCGCGTCATCCCGAATCAGCCTGGAACCACTGGTGGCTACCATCACCGGATCCACTACAATATGTCCGGCGTTATATTCCCTTAATTTCCACGCGATCATCCGGATCAGCTCTGCGGATGATACCATCCCGATCTTCACTGCATCCGGATAGATGTCGGTAAAGACCGCGTCCAACTGCTGTCCCAGGAATTCCGGCGTCACTTCCAGGATGCCTGTTACTCCCGTGGTATTCTGCGCCGTCAGAGCCGTCACGGCGCTCATGGCATAGACTCCATTGGCCATCATGGTTTTGATATCCGCCTGGATTCCCGCACCGCCGCTGGAATCACTGCCGGCTATGGTAAGCGCTGTCTTCCTCATATCTTTCCTCCCATCAGATCCACACAGTCCGACAGATTTTCCAGGTAATAATCTGCCTCCCGGCGAATCTCTTCTCTTTCATTCTTATGAAACGGGTCGTACACTCCTACCGTAACGAAGCCTGCTGCTTTCGCTGTTTGGATAGCATGGAGCGCATCCTCGAACACCCAGGTGTCCTCCGAGCCTGCCTGCAGGCATTGGGCCGCCTGCTGATAAATCAACGGCTGATCCTTTCCTGCCCCTACTTCAGTGCAGGTATAGATTTCTTCAAAATACTTTCGGACACCCAGGCGTTCCAGAGCCGCCCGGGCCAGTTTCCCGTCGCCAGAGGTGGCCGCCGCCATGGGAACGCCGGACCTTTCCAAATATTCCAAAAGTTCTGCCGCTCCCGGCTTCAATTCCACATCATACAGATAAAAGTCCCGGATCTCTCCCAGCACGCCTGCTATGATCGTTCTGATATCCTCCTGGGGAAGGTAGTGTTCCTTCAGATACTCTGCCGCCTGTTCTATGGTCAACGGGAACAGGAGCCTTCCCAGGTCTTCCTCTACACGGATCCCTCTGTGTTCAAGATAGATGGCTCCTGCATTTTCCCAGATAGCAAGAGAATCCAGCAGGGTACCGTCCAGATCAAATATTGCTGCTTTTATCATAGCTTTTCCTCATTTCCTTTGTCAATATCCGTTCCATCCTTCTCCTGGCGGGCGAGCATGGCCTCCACCTCCTGCTTCAGTTCGCTGGCGGCACCTGCAATGTCCTTCTGCGCGAAAATGGCGCTGATCACCGCAATCCCGCAGATTCCTGTACCTGCCAGTTCTGCCGTATTATGCTTTCCAATGCCTCCAATGGCAATCACCGGAATCTGGACTGCCTCACAGATGGCCCGCAAAGTGTCATGGCTCACCTCCTGGGCGTCCGCTTTGGAGCCGGTGGGAAATACCGCGCCCACGCCCAGATAGTCTGCGCCGTGCTGTTCCGCCAGAAGCGCCTGCTCCACCGTCTGGGCCGACACCCCGATGATCTTGTCCGGCCCCAGCTTCGCCCGCACGTCCATGGCTTCCATGTCGCTTTGTCCCACATGGACGCCATCGGCGTCCATGGCCAGCGCAATCTCCACATTATCATTGATCACAAAAGGGACTCCGTATGCTCTGCAAAGCTTCTTGATTTCAACTGCTTCCTGCAAAAACGTCTTCTCATCCAGTTCCTTTTCCCGAAGCTGAATGAAGGTTGCGCCGCCTTTTAATGCCTGTTCTACCTGTTGATACAATGTCTGTCCATTCAGCCAGGAGCGGTCGGTCACCGCATAGAGTACCAAGTCTTTTTTCTCACATTTCATCTCTTACTTTCTCCTATCTCACTTCGTATTTTGCACCCTTCTCCAGCGTATTGGCATCCATGTTATAAATGGCGTCGATGATCCGGTTCCGGTAGGTGGCGTTACCGTCGCCCTCCTGCATCCGGCTCCAGCCGATCTCGCCCGCCAGGCCCATGACGCATACGGCAGCTGCTGCCGCTTCCAGTTTATTCTGTGGGTTCGCCGTCAGGTAAGCCGTCATCATTCCTGACAGCTGGCAGCCCGTACCGGTAATCTTCCCCATCTCCGGATGTCCATTGCGGATCACATAGCAAGTCTTTTCATCCGCCACCAGATCGATTGCCCCTGTAATAGCAACGATGCAGCCTGAACGGCCGGCGAAGGATTTTGCAAATGCGACTGCTTCCTCCAGATTTTCTTCCGTCACCGCATCAGCCACATCCGCATCTACCCCTTTTGTAGTACCGCTTCCCTGGGCCAGCGTCTTAATCTCGGAAATATTTCCCCGTATCACATCCAAACGGACTTCCTTCATCAGGCTTATCGCCGTCTCTGTACGCAACTTGCTTGCCCCGGCCCCCACCGGATCCAGCAGTACCGGATGTCCCAGCTCATTCGACTTCTTCCCTGCCGCCAGCATAGCGCTGATGGTTCTCTTGTTCAGCGTGCCGATATTGATATTCAAGCCTCCGCAGATGGCCGTAATCTCCAGCACATCCTCCAGCTCGTCCGACATAATAGGACTTCCGCCGCAGGCCAGCAACACATTCGCCACATCATTCACCGTCACATAGTTTGTGATATTGTGGATCAACGGCACCTGTTTCCTTACATTTTCAAGACAACATCCTAACATTTTTTACTTCCTCCTTTTTCTGTATTCGTATAAGTGACACCGATTGGAGCTCTCGTAAAGAAAGGGCAGATACGCCAGCAAGCCATATCCGCCCAAAGATCTAAGATCATGCAATATGTCCCTACGTTGGCATTATCCAAATCAGGTTCCGGGTCGAGACAGATCCAGTCTCCTCTCAGCCTGTTTCACACAAGCTCCCCGCCAAATCTATTATACCACAAAAACAAAAAGGGACACGTGAAAATTCAACTGGGGACGTACACTTTTATAAAAAGTGTACGTCCCCAGTTGTTAACGTTTACTGCTTTTTTCTTTTGCAAGGATCGCCGCTCCCAACGCGCCGGCGTACCGTCCTAATTCTGTCGGTTCCACAGTTTTTCCGATTTTTTGCGACAGTTGTCTGGTGAAATACCGGCTTCGGCTTAATCCTCCGGTGAGAATAATCTTCTCCGGCAGTTCTTTGCGCTGGCTCAGCTGCGCCACCTTTGCTGCTACGGAATCTACCACTCCGGCAGCGATGTCTTCCCGGTTTTTACCTTCGCCGATGTAATTAATGACTTCGGACTCTGCGAATACAGTACACAGGGAACTGATCGGAAGGATGTTGCCCTCCTCAGCCAGTTCAAACAACTCCTGCAGCGTGATACCCAGGCGGTTCGCCATGATCTCCAGAAATTTTCCGGTTCCGGCAGAGCATTTATCGTTCATCAGGAAATCTTTCACCATGCCGTCTTCCAATATGATAACTTTCGTATCCTGACCTCCCACGTCAATAACCGCGCAATCTGATCCCGCGAACTCCCGGCCGCCTCTGGCATGACAGGTAATCTCGGTAATCACATAATCTGCATAGTCGACCGCCACTCGTCCGTAGCCAGTTGCCACCACCTTAGTATCGTCAGAATTAACGTCCACTCCTTCCTCAAGAAGCTTCTCCTTGATGGTATTGGCCGTTTCTTTGCTGCTCCACCCGGTGGGCAGTACATAATTCAGTTCCTTGTCTCCCCGCACGGACACTTTGGATGCGGTAGATCCAATATCAATTCCTACAAAATTCATATCTTTCGCCTGTCCTTTCTATTACAAAGGCATTTTACAACATTTCGATAAATGCTGCAATTCTCGTATTCAGCTGTCCGATATCTGCCTGAGAATAATCTGTCTCCACTCCGATATAAGGAATGTTCTTCTTCTCATTGACAAATCTGCGGATTCCGGTACTCTCCACATTATATGTATGACAGGCCTGTAAAATCATTTCCACAACGCCGTCTACCTTGTACTCGTCAATCAGGCGTCCCATCAACTCCAAACGGTTCGGATTCGGAGTCATAACAGAACAGCCGATGTTCAAATATCTTCTTGCTAATGCGTCATATACATCCGGATTGTCCTCATCCACCATTTTGTCAATAGATTTGGCACCGCTGCAGTTTTCGTAAGTTACTACGATACCTCCATTGTCCTCAATTGCCTTAATTACCTTTTCCGTTGCTCCTCCAATGGGACATCCTGTAACCAGGATCCTTGGCTTCTTCTCCTGCATCTTGCCTTCGGCATATTCTTTTTCAATCTTTTCCACCAACGCATCTACTTCGGCCGGAATCTTAGAACGATCAAACTTAAACGTGCTTCCATATAACACCTTAAACAGATCGTGTCCGGTAATGGGCGCCGGATCATGCAGCATAACCTGATAGAGTCTTCGCAGCGACATGCGGGCACGGTTATTCATTTTAATGGCGTCCCGGATCTGTTCTTCTGTAATCTCTACTTCAAACTTCTTCTCCAGATACTCTTTAAAGCGAATGATCTCGCTCTTCCACAGTTTCAGCGCCTGTTCTCCCTGGGTATTGGGAAGTTCCATTAAAAATACATCCTTGAATTCCGACATATACTCATACATTTTTTTCTTGCCGTCACAAGTCGTTTCACCGACAACTACGTCAGAAAAATAGAAAAACGGACATTTATCGGTAATGGCAAATCCATAGCTGGATTTGATCAGCGGACATAGGTTCTTCGGCAGATCCTTCTCCGCAATCTGAATGGTCTCATCAGATGTGGAACAAAGTCCAACCGTAGCAGCTCCCATCGCCAGCGCAATTTCCTGTGGAAAATAAGTACAGTATGCCCCGACGATCGGCACTCCCTTATCTTTCAATTCCTTAACAGCCAAAAAAGAATTTTTCCTCTGCTCTGCGAACTCCTCAAAAATTTCCGGCAAATCTTTAATAATTTCCATACTGCTTCTCCTCTCTGAATCGTATATTTGTAAATTCCGCATAAACAGTAATATGCAGACCTACTCCACTAGATACTATTCTAACAGCGCTATTACAATCTAACCAATTCAAAAAGTCCATAAGCATATAGATAACATCTATTTGCAATTAGGGACGTAGCATACATCAAAAAGTGTACGTCCCCCGTTAAAATTTTCGCAAGCTATCCTGGCTGTCGTCGGTTGTTTTGTCGATCTTCTTGATCTCTACATAATACCCCGTATCTCCGTTGGTTTTCACCAACACCCGGTCTCCTGCCTTATGTCCTTTGATGGCTTTCCCCAGCGGCGATTCGATGCTGATCAGACCTTTCAGAGAGTTTCCTCTCACACTGGTCACCAGGCGGTAGGTTTCTGTTTCATCATCGTCTTCAAAATAAATTTCCACTGTATTGTTAATCCCCACTTCATCATCAGCCGATTCGTCTGATACGATCCTTGCATGCTTGAGCATCCGTTCCAGATAACGAATCCGGCTTTCGTTCCGGTTCTTATCCTGCTTTGCCGCCTTATATTCGAAGTTCTCGCTCAGGTCCCCCTGGGCCCGGGCTTCTTTCACAGCCTCCAGCTCTTTTTTGCGCACCACCAGTTTCCGGTATTCAATCTCTTCTTTTATCTTCTGTACATCGCTTGGTGTCAGCTGTTCTCCCATGCTATTACTTCCTTTCTAAATCAACTGATTAATTTCTTATCTATTTTTTACTCCGTCTTCATTATACACGTACTTTCGACTTTTTCAAAAGTAAAATCCCGGCTGCCGCCAGAACCATCTGCTCTGCCAGCGGCGCCATCCATACTCCGTCTGTCCCGAATAGCCGCGGAAAAAATCCTGCCATGAATAATGTCAGTAGTACGGCTTCTCCGTAAATCAGAATGTAGGCGGATACATTTTTTTCCACCGCATAAAAATAGGAAATCGTAATCCGCAGAAATCCGCCGAAGATCAGTCCTGTGGCAAAATACAGAATTCCGTGGCTGTACATCCGGCTGACCGGCTCGCTAACGCCAAACACCAACGCCATCTGATCTTTGGTCGCCAATATGATACCAATACTCACCGCCGTCACGGCCGCAGCAAATATATAAGCTGTTTTCCGCACTTTTTTCACCAGATCCAGTTCACGGCTTCCATAATAACGGCCGATCAGGGGCTGGGCTCCGTCTCCGATTCCCTGAACCAGCAACTGCACCACACAGATCACATAGCTGACCACCGCATAGCAGGACACTGCCAGATCTCCCCCAAAAATCACTGCGCCTTTATTCATAATCAATATCACAAGATTCGGGGATAAGGTCAGCCCAAAAGGCGAAATCGCAATCAGAAGAAGATATTTTATCGTTTCTTTTGACAATTTAAAACATGCATATCGAAATATTCTAACCTTTCTTACCAGATACCAGATACAGGGAATGACCGTCACAATCTGTCCGGCTATAGTGGCTGCCGCCGCTCCTGCCACTCCATACCCTTCGACGGATACCAGATACCAGTCGCCCAGAATATTGGTTATAAATCCGGCTACCATGGCAGACATGGCCATCACAGCCCCCTCATAATTCCGGATCAGTGGAACCATGCCGGTACTGAACACCTGAAATACAGAACCAGCCGCGATAATCCGGATATAGTCCGCGCCATAATCCAGGATCTCGCCGCTTGCTCCGAACCATTCCAGCAATGGCCGGTAAGTGAGCTGCAGCAGCAGAGTCAGTAAAATGCCTGCCAGCACCAACAGCACCAGTGCATTGCCTAGATACCGCCGTTCCCGCAGCTGGTCTTTTTTCCCTTTATTAATGGCGATCTGCACAGCACCGGCCATGCCAAGCCCCGCGCCGGAAGCCTGCAGCAGAGCTACCAGAGGAAATGCTACATTGATAGCGGCCAATCCCGCGTCCCCCACATTTCTTCCCACGAAAAAACCATCCACGATGGCATAGATGCCGGTAAAGGCAAATGCCACCATGGACGGAAGCACATTTTTCCAAAATTCCCGTTTCCACCGCATGTGTTTAATCCAAATCCTCCCTTTGATATTCCAGTATATCGCCCGGCTGACAGTTAAGCACCCGGCAGATAGCGTCCAGGGTCGAGAATCTTACCGCCCTTACTTTTCCAGTCTTCAGATTCGAAAGATTTACATTCGAGATTCCCACCTGTTCTGACAATTCGTTGAGAGACATTTTTCGGTCCGCCATCACCCGGTCCAGCCTTAATATGATCGCCATATCACCATCTCCTTTACAAGATCGTATCCACTTCCCTTTGCATTTCCAGTCCAGCCTTCAGAAGTCCTCCCAGAACAATCAATAAAAGTCCGGGAAAGAGAATGGATCCATCGCAGAACACATTTTCACCCGAAGACAGAACTTCAAAACCAGAGGACTGATATCCTTCCAGCCTGGGGATCATGATCGATGCGGCTGTAAACATCCCTCCGATCAGCCAGATACAACGCACAAGTATCTTCGAAAAAGGTCTCCCTTTTCTTCCGTTAACTGCAACCTGTATGAGACTGATAAAACAAATCAGGATACATAGATGGATAAGCTCTCTTAGGACAAATTCCGCAGTCCCCCACTCCTGCCACATCCGATCTACAACTGCCCAGAAAAAACTTCCAACAGCTCCGATCGAAAGAAATCCTGTCAGAATGACTGTAATCCACAACGTTATTTTCATTCTTTTCGAAAATATATTTTTACTGTGTTCCATTTTCGTGTCCATGATAAAGTCAACGCCTTCTGTTATTTTCGATTCATGTTTCATCCATAACACCTCTCTTTCTGACTTCATACCTTTCTGACTTCATATTACAACAACATATTTCTTATGTCAATAATTATTTAGCGTTTATCATTATATATTTAATATATTATATTAATCCATAATGTTTCATCGCCTTCGCCAGGGTAAATAGCAAGCCGAGAATCCCGTTTGTATTCCAAAAGTCCCGTTTTGTAATTTAAAATCTTGTTTTGTAAGCGAGATTCCCGCTTTGTAAATGAAAGTCCCGTTTTGTAAGCAAGATTCCCGGATTTTCATTCGCACATGGATATGTTATAATACGTTCAGCAATAAATTTGCATACAACAACCAGAGATCAATTCCCTCTCGAAATTTTTGTATTCGGAGAATCCATCCCTGTTTTGATCGG
>CASEIR010000016.1 GCA_949287925.1 uncultured Lachnospiraceae bacterium | reverse complement strand
GAAACAAGATTTTTGATCGGGATTTGTTCAAAATGTACTTTTGGAACAAACTGTGATAAATCATCCATTTATTCATTCTCCTTCACTGCATTTAGAAGCGTAGCGGTCGTGCTGCTAAGCTGATACAACTGTACTTTAATTCGCTCACGGGCACCGGCTGAGATTAGCTGCAAGTTTGTCATAGATTGTGCACGTTCGATCGAGCTGATCCATGAGGGAATAGTCAAAGCAAGACTGGCGATTTCAGCATCAGGATCATAGCGTGGCATTTCTTTGATTTCAGCCCGGATTGTCTCTGACTGTTTTTGAGGAATCCTAGCTTCTGGATGTTGGCTCACGGAGCTCCGAGTCTGTAATTCATGCTCAATGTGTGAATACAGGATATGATCCTGTCGGTTGTCAGAAAGATAGCGGTTGAGGCTTCGCAGCTTGTCTTTTGGAAGTTTGGAAACTGCTCTGATATTTGCATAAGACCCTTTGATCTGTTCAGAAAGAATCCTGTGCGCCAGTTCCGGCTCTTTGGTAAAGATTACATCTATGGCATCCGCCATCGTTCCATATTTATACACGGCATGGTGAGAAAAACTGTACCCTTCTGCAATTTTTGCCGCTGCCAGATATCGAGCGCTAAGAAATTTTCCATTTATATTAATTTCTCCGTGTTCCCGGGAAATGACGGCTCTCCCGGCATTGAAATATTTGCCGATCAGATATCGCTGATTGGTTGCTGTAAGGTACTGCTTTTTAAGATGTCGCCTGCAGATCCATATAATAGCGTCTTCCCGGGATGGGAAATTGATTTTTTCAACAGGAAACGGGATATCCCATTTATGGCAAAGATTGTATCTGTAATGCCCGTCAATAATATAATCGTTCCATATCAGAAGAGGATCTCTGCAGCCGTGGTCAACAAGGTTTTCTTCCAGACTGTCATATTGTTCCTGCGGCATATCTGGGGAAAGATTGCCAAATTCAAAATCAATATTCAGGTCACGTAAGGCAATTTTAATCATTTGTCCTGCCCTCCCTTCTGCGTATTGTTTACAGGAATGGAATCCTTCATAGAAAACTGGACGAGATTGCAGGATTCTATCAGCGTTCCATATATGAGATATGTCGCCTTGTCTGTCCATCCGGAACTTGTGGCGCGAAGCGCTTTTAGAAAATCACGACTGTATAATTCGCAACATTTATGGTGTAGTAATTCATTTTCTGGTATCCGGTGGGAAAGATGATCATATTCGGATGTGCGCTTTACAGCAATTGTCCGCGAATCTGGGTTTACAAGAAGCTGAATATAGGTTGGATTTCCAAGCATTTGTAAGGTGCGCCTGTGAATCCTGATCCGGCTTTTTTTCATATCAATAAAAATGGTCGGTCTGCTTTCAGGTTTATGTGACATTGTTTGTTTTCTCCTGTGAATCAGCATATTTTGGGTGCGTAGGCGCAGATTCGGCGGCTGTGCTCTGAATATCAAAAATGGCGTATCCATCGAATATATTTACCTGCAAAGTCTTTTGATGTTCTTCCATAGAGATGCCAAACTGATTTTTCCAACTCTC
>CASEIR010000015.1 GCA_949287925.1 uncultured Lachnospiraceae bacterium | reverse complement strand
GTTTATCACCAAATCATCTATGAGAACAATTATTAAAGATACAAAGCAAATAAAATCAACGATACCATAATATAGCACATATCGTTACAAAAAGAAAAATGGCTATAAGCCCTGTATTTACTGGACTCATAGCCATTTTTTGATTTACTAACTGTCAAAGATGGGATATTATACCTATGGGGGTATAGGTTTTCAACATGGATCGCCGGATGTTGAAAAGGAAAATTCAGAGATCTTGACTCGTCTCTGGTAAAAAAGAACAGGCAGCCATTTCATATGACTGCCTGTCTGATGGATTAATGCATATTTGCAAAACGTTCCACTGCTTTTGTAAAGCTTTCGATGGTTTTATCGGCATCTCCGTGTTCAATACCGTCTCTTACACAATGTTTGATGTGTCCTTCAAGAACGACCTGACCGGCTTTGTGTAAAGCGGATTTTGCCGCATTGATCTGTGCGAGAACATCTTCACAGGGGATATCCTCATCGATCATCCGGTCAATGGCCTGCACCTGGCCGATGATTTTTTTTAAACGGCGATGCAGATTGTCAGAATCCATGCACTGCTTCATGCTTACACCTCCATACCGTAAGGGGTATGTGGATATCATAGAATAGCTCTGTATATTTGTCAAGAAAAGTGAAAGATATAATACGCTTGACGGGTTAGAAGAGACTAACTATAATGGTGTTAAGATATGAGTCGTATGTAATAAAAGGAGCTATTCGAAAGGAGGCAGATTTATGCTGAGAATACAATTGAGGGCGCTCATAGAGCAGACTGATTCTACACGGATGCAAGTGATGAAAAGAGTGTGGGCACGACGGTGTCAGGAAAGATAACGGATATATGAGGAATAAAAGAAAAGTAAGAAACTGTCGCTGGCTTCTGCCTGTGATCACCGGAGTGATTCTTATTGTTGTGGCATTGGTCAATATTCTGCCGGATTATCTGGACAAAGCAGAATCAGCAAAGACTTACGAAGAACTGAGGGAAAATTACCTGGAAGAATCTGGAGAGAATGAGAAAGAAAAAAAGAAAGACTGGTGGCTGACGGATGTCTTCGTTAACTTTGAAGAACTGCATAAACAGAATGAAGATATTGCAGCATGGATCCGTTTTGACAATACCCAGGATCTGGGGATTGATTATCCGGTTCTTTATTCCGGAGACAATGAAAAGTATTTGAGAAGTGATTTCTATGGCGAATCCCACATCGCCGGAAGTATTTTTCTGGAAGGACTGAACAGCCCGGATTTCAGCGACTGTTACAACATCCTGTATGGACATAACATGAATGACGGGAGCATGTTTGGCAATCTGGACCAGTACAGGAATCAGGCTTTTTGGGAGGAAAACCAGTATTTTACCCTGTATACAGAAGATATGGTGTACAGATATCAGGTTTTTGCCTGCCAGGAGGCAGTAAATGGCGGATATGTATATAAGATCGGATATGAGCCGGGGGAAGAGTATCAGAAATTTATTGACAATCTGAGAAAGGATTCTTTGATCGATACTGGAATCAGACCGGACAGCAGCCATAAAGTAATGACGCTTTCCACATGTACCGGAAATGGATACGGCAAAAGATTTGCTGTACATGCGGTGTGTATGGATGTACAGCAAATGCAGGGACAGGTTGAAAAATGAGAAATAATCTCATTTGAGGAAATTGACAGAGGCAACAGGCTGTGATATCATTTTTGCAGTTAGTTACAACTAATTCTCGCATATATAAACTCACTTGAATGAAAGTTATGTGAGTTTTCTTTTACACCGACGGTTAGACGAGACAAACTATAGTTTTACGGAGAGTATCACATGAACAGGAAGAAAAAAATTATCTTATCAGTCATTGCAGTTCTCATAATCGTAGCTGTAGCCGCCTGGTTCTATACCAGACCAAAAGAAGTGACCAATTACGATGTGGAGTTTGAGGAAGACCAGAAAAAACCCGAGGATGAAAGTCAGGCGTCTTCTGTAGGGGAAGGAATCCAAATCCCGGGATATAAGTCTGTTGAAATCCCGGCAGATACAAAAGATGTGTCTGTAGAACTGACCAACCCGGAAGAAAATCAGGTTTATTTCCAGATTTCTTTTTACCTTCCGGAGACGGACGAGATCATCTATACATCCAAAATGATCAAACCCGGCCAGAGTCTCTACGAGATTGCCCTGGAGAGGGAAATGGAAGCCGGCGAGTACCCGCTTACCATACGGTATGAGACGTTTGCAATGGACGATGAGATGACGCCGCGCAACGGTGCAGAAGTTAATTGCACACTTACGGTAAAGTGACAGTTAACAGCAGGGAATATATAGACGGTGTTATAGTGCGAAGGCACCTAACATAAATAAAAAACATCAATAGAAAGGAGAATCCATTATGAGATTCAGAAAAATTTTATCCGGCGCTGTTGCGGCGGCCATGATGACCACGATGATGTGCGGAACCGCATTCGCGGCAGAGCCGGCCGATGGCAGTTACACTGGAGAGATCCATTTCCTGAATGCCAACGGTAGCGGAAATAAGAGTATGTGTGATCCGATCTTTGCACATGAGGCGGACATCGAGCTGACAGCTGAGAACGCTGAGCTTACATTCTATGTGGCTTATCCGATTCCGGCGTACCCGGATCAGGGAACAGACGGAACGGTAAAGGATGTAGTGTTTACGGTAGGGGAAACGGAGTATCGGGTAGAGTCTGATATTACAACAAAACCGGAAAAAGTGTTTGATACAACTGCGGCGTTGTTTGGTATCAATGCAGAAGATTCTCTGACGACGCAGGTGCTTACGGTAGAACTTCCCCGGGATGTTCTGAATGATCTGGAAGCAGGCACGGTGCCGGTAAGCGCTTATGTGAATGTAGTTATGAACAGTACGCAGAATTTCTTTGTGCAGGTTACAGATCTGCAGACTGCCGGAGGCGCTCAGAATCCGGGAGGTGACACACAGAATACACAGGATATGGAGATCACCGCGGATGTGGCAGAAGCGGTTTCTGAACCGGAGTATACGGTAACGGTGCCTGAATCTGTGGCAATGGGAACTCTAAGTGCAGAGAAGGCTAATGTGTCAGACTATTCGGTAGATGTTACAGCTGAAAATCTGAATGGTACATTGACCATTTCTACGCCGGAAAGCGGTACTCTGACAAGCGGTGATAACACTCTTGCTTTTACGAATAGCTTCGGAAGTCAGGACGTGACAAAAGATGCAAATGGTACGAAATTAAGCGGACAGCTTACAGTAACCGCAGAGAACGTAGCGGCAGCCGCAGCCGGAAACTACACAGGAACAACAACATTTACGATTTCATATGCGGCAGATTAAGAGAAGCGTCAGCAGACGATGCAGGGATCCCCGTACAAAAGGCCGCGGGATCCCTGTTTTTAAGAGATGACAGTTTTGACGGAGGGCATTATGGGAAAAAAAAGAAGCAGGAAGAGGTGGGCGGTGCTAGCCCTGGCAGGTCTGCTGGCGCTGCCGGTGATGGGGGCGGCACAGGAAGCGGCTGCGGCGCCATCCGGGGCACAGAGCGATTCATACAAAAAAAACGGTACTTATCATATCGATCAATTCGGAGAGTATGATATCAATGCGGAAGTAACTGTTATTGATGGAAGGATCTCAGGTGTGGAGATCACAGGCGGTAATTTTGGCGGAACATACGCAGAGGTGAATAAAGGAAAACTTCAGACGGCCATTGACGGTATTGTAGAGAAATTTCTGGGACTGGAAGATGACGATGCGGATGGAATCGGAGACGTGGATGCTGTGACAAGCGCAACGTATTCCTCAAATGGCATCAAAGAAGCTGTTGCAGATGCGCTGGGGCTTGAACTGGCAGAAGAGTCCGGGGGAGATGTTCCGGAGAAACTGCCGGAATCGGGAGTATATGACGTAACGGCGGCGGTGCGCAGCGATGTGGTAGACCACAGTCTGGTACAGACTGAGACGACGAAGGCAAGGCTGACGGTCAGTGACGAGGGAGAGATGAGCCTGTCTTACACTATGGTTTCCGGAACGGAACAGGAGCCAATGTATATCCTCGGATTTAACGGATATTACATAAATAATGACCCGGGAAATGCACTTTCGATGGAAGGCGTAACATATAAGACAGAAGACCGGGGAGATTATACGGTTGTGACGGACGTAACCTTTCCGCTTACTGGTCTGAGCCAGTATTATTACAACAATACCCGTATCTATGTGCCTGCCATGGGCGGATTAAATGGTGAGATCAACGGAATTTATTTTGAAAACGGGAAATTCAACGTAAAGACGATCGTGACCATATACTGGGATACGCTGACAAAATATGGCGCATCAGAAGAGGGGCAGCAGTCCATGGAAGTAACGGCTCATGTGGCTGACCAGATATCAGAGCCGTCCGGCATGATACAGATTCCATCCTCTCTTTCCATGGGGAAACTTGCGACAGATGTCGATAATATACAGCCGTATGAGATCCATGTATCTGCTGATGATCTGGAAAACAGGGTTACAGTGAGTGCCCAGGCCGGAGGCGTATTGTACAGCGGGAAGGATGAACTTCCCTTTGCCAATGATTTCGGCACGCAGACGGCCGGAGATGCAGAGACGGTAAGAACAAAAGATGCAGGGACGGAAACGGTACTGAATGGAAATATAACCATCAAGGGAAAGGATGTGGCGGCGGCAGCGCCTGGGAATTACACGGGTACGACTACGTTTACCATTACATACAGCGATGCGTCGAAGGATACGGGAGGCGAAGAAAATCCGGATGACCAGAAGGATCCGGAAGAACCGGCGGGGGATACAGAATTGGATATCCATAACCTGAAAGACGGTATTTATGCGGTGACGGGGAATATGGTGAAAGTGGATCAGTCAACGCTCTCTATGGCAGACAATGCGATACATCATACAATCAAATTAACAGTAAAAGACGGCGTCTATTCTGTCACACTGGACATGAAAGGAATGAATATTAGTGGTAAACTGGGATATCTCGGGGAACTTCGTTATTTCCTTACAGGGTATACGAAAGACCAGTACGGCTATCCCAAAGGAGAGTTGCGCGACGCAGAAGTAGAATCCTATCAACTGGATGGGAATGGAGAGCGGATCTGTGACGAATATGGCACAGATTATCCGGAGCTGGTAACGTTTGAACTGATTCCGGAGGCGTTGGAAGATGGATTTGCCCCGCTGCAGGTCTATGTACCGGTGATGGAGTCTATTTCCGAGGGATTGGGAGATCAGTCAGTCTATCTGGCGCTTGACTGGTCCACGTTAAAAACGGCGGATGAAGATGATCCGGTATTTACAGATGAAGATGATCCGGGAAATAACGATGCTGGTTCCGGAGGCAGCGGACTGACGGGCGGAAGCAGTCTGACGGGCGGCTCTACACTGGGCTCTTCCAGCCTTGGTGGCTCCAGTCTGGGCTCATCAAGTCTTGGTTCTTCCAGCCTTGGTTCATCTTCGCTTAAGAGTGGAAGTGGCCTTTCCTCCACATCCAGTGTCAAGACAGATGATACCTCTGTGGATATGGGCGGATTTGCCGCATTGCTGGCAATCGGATGCATGGCAGTGCTGGCAGGCGTAATGCAGAAAAGATCAGTAAGAAAAGACGAGAAGAGGAGTTAATTCTTATTAAGAATGGAAAAGGGGCGGCGGGAAAATGCAGCCCCTTTCCGGTGTTTTCAAAGCAGGCAGAAAACACTGCCTGTATTACATCAAATTGTGACAGGAGAATGCAATGAATACAGTAAAGAGAATGAGAAAGACCATAGCCGGTCTGCTGGCGGTTTTTGTGCTTGCTGTTATGGGGGCAGGCATGAGTGCGGCGTCGGTACAGGCGGCAAGCGGCAGTGTATATACCTGTGTGATCCATCCCTGCTATGCGCATCCGGTGACCGGGGTGATCGAGGATTCCGGCGGGGAAGCCTCCTATACGACAGGGCAGGGAATGGTAGATGGGGCTGTTTACACGACAGGAATCCTGGAACTGACGGACAGCGGGGAATACTATCTGACGATCCGCATGAGCCTGATGGATTATACATCAAACCACAGTTTCTGGGTACAGAATGTGGAAGATTCCGGGTGGTCCAGCCCGGCCATCGGGGTGACAGGAAATGGGACAGACAGTAATGGAACTACAGCGGATATCTGCATGCAGGTGCCAAGTGAAAACTGTGTGGTGCGTGGCTCCATGTATGTGCAGCCTATGGGAAGAAATGTGATCTTTTACCTGTACCCAAGCGATTATACAACAGGAAATAATACAGATATGACGGCCACGATCGTTACGGCAGCTTCCGGAAGTTCATCAGGCGGGAGCAGCTCATCGGGGAGCAGTTCATCCGGAAGCTCCACAGGTTCCGGATCTTCTCTGCAGAGCGGGTCTTTCCTTTCTGCTTCTGACGGCGATGAGACGACGGATGCGAGCGAGACGCCAACGCTGTCCAGTTCTATTGATGAGGCGGCGGAGCCGTCTACAGATACAGCGACAGATTCGGAACTTAATGACGCTCAGGGACTGAGTCTTTCCACAGCGGAAGAAACACCGGAAGAGGAGGAATCCGGGATATCCGGCGGGAACAATGCTTTTGCCGTAGGAGCGGCAGTCACCATATCCGGGCTGATCCTCATGGGTGTTGCGGCGGTAATCGTGTATTTCTTCCGGAAGAACTGGAAACGCTGGGGCGGAGGATATGACGATGATGAAGATTAGGATAACTGAACAGAAGAGAAGACTGACTGGGATTGCCCTGTGCATGGCCCTGTCCTGCGGACTTCTTGCAGGCTGCGTGGATCAGAAGGGCGGCTCTGCCGATACGGAAAGCACTGCAGAGGGAACTGCCCAGAGTGCGGAGACGCTCCTGGAGATCACTGATCCGAAAGAGAAAGCAGCAGTCGAAGCGGCGAAAGCGAAGGTTGCAGCGATGGAGGAAGAACCAAGGATTATTGCCACCTCTCCTGCAACGGCAGATATCTGTGACCGTCTGGAACTGGAACTGGTCGGGGTATGCTCCAGCACCGTTTCTACCATACCGGAGCGATATGCAGAAGTGGAACAGGTGGGTACATCCATGGCTCCAGATATGGAGATCGTGGCATCCCTTGATCCTGATTGGATCTTAAGTCCGGCAAGCCTTCAGTCAGACCTGCAGCCAAAGTATGAGGCCATCGATACGGACTGGGCGTTTTTGAACTTAAGGAGCGTGCCGGGCATGTACCGGTCTATTCAGGAATTGGGTGAGATCTTCGGCAGAGAAGAAGAGGCGCAGGAACTGGTGGATGAATTTACGGAATTCTATGAAGAGTACAGCACAAAAAATGAAGGAAAAGAGAGCCCGAAGGTTCTGATCCTGATGGGACTTCCCGGAAGCTATATCATAGCGACGGAAAATTCCTATGTAGGAAGTCTGGTGGAACTGGCAGGCGGAGAGAATGTCTATGCCGGGACAGACCAGGAATTTCTGACTGTCAATACAGAAGATATGAAGACGAAGGAGCCGGACATTATCCTTTGCGCGGCCCATGCTCTGCCGGATCAGGTAACGGAGATGTTTCAGGAAGACTTTGAGACCAATGATATCTGGCAGCATTTTGAGGCGGTGCAGAATGACAAGGTCTACTACCTTTCCTATGAATTGTTCGGTATGAGCGCCACCTTCCGTTATCCGGAGGCTCTGGAGGAACTGCAGCCCATACTCTATCCGGAGAACGAGGAAGACGAAGCCAAGGCAAAGGAGAACAGTGAGAATGCCGCACAGGCGGCTGAAGAGAGCGAAGCCAGCGAGAAAGTAGACGAGGAAACCCTGCAGGAGATTACAAAGTAAGGAGGATGATGATATGGCTGATGAAAAGAACCGTTTACAGGACAATCCCCTTACGGAGGCAGAAAAGGGGGGTGAAAAAATCCTGCCCGAAACACAGAGCAGGGAGATGGAAACTTCAGAAGAACAAGGAGAAATACAGAAGTCGGACCGGACCCGGAAAAAGAAGAAGGCGGCACGGGCTACCGTATCCTTTGTGGTCATGATGGGCCTTCTGGTGGTGCTGATTTTTGCATCCGTGAACATCGGCAGCCTGAAGGTGTCGCCGTCAGAGCTGTTCCGGGGCCTGTTTATCGAGCGTATTGAGAACGTGGCGGCGATTTATGACCTCCGGTTTCCGAGGATCGTCATCTCTCTGTTTGCAGGAGCTGCAGTGGCGGTGTCTGGTGTATTGTTTCAAGCAGTGCTGAAGAATCCGCTGGCTGACCCCGGGATCATCGGCATCTCCAGCGGGGCAAGCTTTGTGGCGGTGCTGGTCACGGCATTTCTGCCGGCCCTGTATTATTTCACCCCGTTGTTTGCATTTGCAGGCGGTGTACTGGCATTTTTCCTGGTTTACAGCCTGTCATGGAAGAGCGGTTTGAGTCCTTTAAGGATTATCCTTACCGGTGTTGCGGTAAGCGCCATGTTCACCGGTCTTTCCGATGCACTGAATTCCATGACCGGAGGAAACTCTTCGGGTGTGGCTTCCATCGTGGAAGGGAATATTACGCAAAAGACGTGGGAGGATGTACAGACGCTTCTGCCGTATGTGATCATCGGCCTGATCCTTGCCATTCTGTTTTCAAAGATGTGCAACCTGATGTCGCTGGAGGACAAGACGGCGCGGGGACTGGGCGTAAATGTGAATCTGATGCGGATTGTGATCTCTCTGATCGCGGTACTCCTTGCCAGTATCTCCACGGCGGTGGCGGGAGCCATCAGTTTCCTTGGACTGATCGTACCGCATATGGGGCGCATCCTGGTAGGGAGCGATCACCGGGCGCTGATCCCGTTTTCCATGCTGGCAGGAGCTTTTACCTTTCTGCTGGCTGATACCATCGGCAGGACGGTGGCGGCGCCCTACGAGGTATCCGCATCCATCATCATGAGTGTGATCGGAGGGCCGTTCTTTATCATTCTGTTGAGGAGGTCGAAGAAATATGCAGCATGAGGATAACAAAAAGCCAGCCATGGAGGTGAGGAACCTGTTTTTTTCCTACGGAAAGAACAAAGTGTTAAAAGATACTTCTTTTAAGATCGAAGAAGGGAAGATCACAACGATCATGGGAGCAAACGGGTGCGGAAAATCTACATTGTTTAATCTGATGACGAAAAATCTTTATCCGAGAAAAGGGAATATCTTTCTCCACGGAAAAAACATCCAGAATCTGGCTCTTAAAGAATTCGCCCGCAAGGTTTCCATTGTTCATCAATACAATACTTCGGCAGACGATATCACGGTGGAACGGCTGGTCTCTTTTGGGAGGACGCCTCACAGGAAGATGATGCAGAGTCAAAGTGAGGAGGACGAAAATCTGATCAGCTGGGCCATGGAAGTGACCAATGTGGAGAAGTACCGTGACCGGGAAGTAAGCCGTCTCTCAGGAGGACAGAGACAGCGTGTCTGGATCGCCATGGCACTGGCACAGAACACGAAGATATTGTTTCTGGATGAGCCGACGACTTATCTGGATATCCGGTATCAGATTGAAATCCTGGAGCTGGTAAAAAAACTCAATCAGGAATACGGGATCACGATCATTATGGTACTCCATGATATCAATCAGGCGATCCATTATTCCCATCGGATCATCGGGTTGAAAGACGGACATGTGGCGGCGGAAGGAACTCCCGATGAGATCATTACTTCGGAGTGCATCCGGGAACTGTATGGAATCTCTCTTGGCGTGACCATGATAGACGGAAAGAAATTTGTACTGACTGTGTGAGAGTCAGAGTATACAGGACCGGAGACATCTCAAGGAACAGGACTCTCCGGAGCCTGGAAAGTATGAAAAACAGGAGTGAATGAAAATGAAAAAAGCGAATCCGCTCAGGATTTTTTGGATAATTTTGGGATTTCTTTGCCTGGGTTTGGGGACAGTGGGTATTGTACTTCCAATTCTTCCGACTGTTCCGTTTTATATGGCGACAGTGTTTTGCTTTGCAAAAAGTTCAAAGAAACTTCATAACTGGTTTATCAGTACAAAACTCTATAGAAAGCATCTGGACAGTTTTGTGAAGCAGCGGGCAATGACCATCGGGACGAAGTTGCGAATTGTAGGAACAGTGACTGTTGTGATGGCAATTGGATTTGTCATGATGAGTCAGGTGCCGGCTGGCAGGATCTGTCTGGCTGTTGTGTGGGTATGCCATCTGCTGTATTTCTTCCTGCGGGTGAAGACGATACAGCCGGGACAAATCCTGGAACAGGATGCGGTATGAGTGATGGCAGATATAGAATGGAAGAGAAAGAGAGAACAGTATGTGGTGGATGAAATGATCCATCTGTACTGCAGGAAGAATCATAAGGGATTTGACCGGAAGACGGGACGATTGTGTCATGCCTGCCGGGAACTGGCAGATTATGCAAAGCTGAGAAGCGAAAAATGTCCCTTTATGGAGAAAAAAACCTTTTGCAGCAACTGCAGGGTTCATTGCTATAAACCTGAAATGCGGGAGAAGATCCGGCAGGTGATGCGGTATTCCGGACCGAGGATCATATTTTTCCATCCCATCCTTGCAGTATGGCATGTTATCAGCAGCATGAAAGAAAAAAGAAAACAAAAGGAAGAAAGGTAACTATGATCAAAAAACGTCTTGTGGGATTATTGTCCCATGCTAAGAAATATATCCTATATCAGGTTGTCTGGCAGTGGCTTGCTCTGCTCTGCCAGGTGCTGATGATCTACAGTGTATCGGTACTGCTGGAGACGGCTTTGTTCTGGGAAGTGACAACTCAGACAGTGGTTTTTTACGGACCGCTTCTTATCATGGCATTGTTTCTGCGCTTTTACTGTGACAGAAAAGCGGCTTATGCCTCTTACCAGGCCAGCGTGGATGTAAAACGGATCCTGAGAGATAAGATTTACAGGAAACTGCTCCGGCTGGGGGCATCCTACCGGGAAAAGACTGCCACTTCGGAAGTTGTCCAGATGGCGGCGGAAGGAGTGGAACAGCTGGAAACCTATTTCGGAAAGTATCTTGCCCAGCTTATTTATAGTCTGTTGGCTCCGGTGACGCTGTTCGTCATCCTCGTATTTGTAAACTGGCAGGCAAGTCTTGTGCTTCTCGTCTGTGTGCCGCTGATTCCCGTTTCCATTGTAGCAGTTCAGAAGATCGCGAAAAAACTGCTGAACAGATACTGGGTGATCTACACGGAACTGGGGGACAGCTTCCTGGAAAATCTGCAGGGACTGACTACGTTGAAAATCTACCGGGCGGATGAAGAAAAGGCTCGGGAGATGGATGAGGAATCCCAGCAGTTTCGCCAGATTACCATGAAGGTGTTGACCATGCAGCTGAATTCTACCAGCGTCATGGATATCATCGCCTACGGCGGTGCGGCAGTGGGGATGATCGTTACGCTGTCCCAGTTTATGAAAGGAAATGTGAGTGTTCATGGAGCGCTGATGCTCATTCTGCTTGCTTCGGAATTCTTTATTCCGTTGCGCCTGCTGGGTTCCTTCTTTCATATTGCCATGAATGGCATGGCGGCCAGTGATAAGATTTTTGCATTGCTGGATCTTCCGGAGCCGGAGGAAAAATCGGAATGGCTTTCCTATATGGAGATGGATATCGCGTTTTCAGACGTACATTTTTCTTACGAAGGGGAGCGGGAAATCCTAAGAGGAGTCAGCCTGGAGTTCCCAGCAGGAAGTTTCACGTCCATTGTAGGAAGTTCGGGGTGCGGCAAGAGTACGGCGGCAGGGATTCTTATGGGCAGGAATCACGGTTATACCGGCAGTGTGACGGTCGAAGGGAAAGAATTATCCGATATACAGGAAAGCAGTCTGATGGATCAGATCACCCTGGTCAGCCACAACAGCTATCTGTTTAAGGGATCGGTGGAAGAGAATCTCCGCATGGGAAAACCGGATGCCAGGAAGAAAGAGATGGAGGAAGCACTGGAAAAAGTGAATCTGTGGGGATTTTTGCAGGCGCAGCAGGGGCTGGAAACCCCCATTTCAGAGAAAGGCGGCAATCTTTCCGGCGGCCAGTGTCAGCGGCTTGCCATCGCGCGGGCGCTCCTTCATGATACGCCGGTCTATATCTTTGATGAGGCGACTTCCAATATTGACGCGGAAAGTGAAGAGATGATCATGGATGTGATCCATGAACTGGCAAAGACCAGGACGATCATCCTGATTTCCCACCGCCTTGCCAACGTAGTGAAGTCAGACCGGATCTATATGATGAAGGAAGGACGGGTTGTGGAAACCGGAACACATGAAAAACTGATGGAACTGGAAGGAGAGTATCAGAAACTTTATCAGTCGCAGATGGAACTGGAGCAGTACGGAAAGGAGGCGGCAGTATGAACGAAGAGAAGACATTGGATACAAAGAACGGAAATTCCCGGCGCAGCGGGGTCTGTATCATGGGAAGGCTGATCGGACTGGTAAAGCCGCTCCTTCCGGTCATGGCCCTTGCCATTGTGCTTGGAACCCTTGGATACCTGTGCGCGATCTTTCTTACTATCCTTGCGGGATACGGTCTGATGCATATCCTGCTGGAGCCTCTTATAGAACTGATGGGAGGCAGCCTGTCTGCCTCCGGTGCTGGACTATTTCTTCGGATGGAACCACAGACCCTGTTCATCATATTGATTGTAATGGCGGTAATGAGGGGAATCCTGCATTATGGAGAGCAGTACTGCAATCATTTCATTGCGTTTAAACTGCTGGCGATCATCCGGCATCAGGTGTTTGCCGCTCTTCGAAAGCTCTGTCCGGCGAAACTGGAGGGGAGGGACAAAGGAAACCTGATATCGGTCATTACATCGGATATTGAACTGCTGGAGGTGTTTTACGCACATACGATCTCGCCGGTCGCTATTGCGGTGCTGACCTCTTTTGTGATGCTCCTGTTTATCGGTGGAATTTCACCACTGGCAGCGATCCTGGCGCTGGCGGGCTATCTGACAGTAGGGGCGGTGATTCCGCTGTACTTTGGAAAGCAGGGCGCCGGCAGGGGCATGGCGTTCCGGAATGGATTCGGCAGCCTGAACAGCTTTATCCTGGATTCCCTGCGGGGGCTGGACGAGACCATTCAGTACGGCCAGGGCGAGAAGCGCAGGAAAGAGATGGAGGAGCGTTCGGACCGGTTGGCCGGCATACAGAAAGATCTGAATCGTCTGGAAGCCGGGCAAAGGTCTGTGACGAATCTGACCATTCTTCTCTTTTCCTTTGCCACGCTGTCCCTTATGATCGTGCTGAAGCAGGCGGGAAGTGTGGATCTGACAGGCATGCTGACCGGAACGGCTGCCATGATGGGCTCCTTTGGACCGGTGACGGCGCTTGCCAGCCTGTCCAATAATCTGAATCAGACCCTGGCCAGCGGGGAGCGGGTGCTCTCCCTACTGGAGGAAGAGCCAAAAGTAGAGGAAGTGTCGGGAGCGGAAAACGTTTCTTTTTCCGATGCACAGGCGGACAATGTGGACTTTGCGTACGAAGAGGAGCAGATCCTGAAAGGTTATTCGATTCATATCCCCAAAGGAAAAGTGGTCGGTATCCATGGAGCCAGCGGTTCTGGAAAATCCACTCTGCTGAAGCTTATGATGCGGTTCTGGGATGTACAGGGTGGACAGATCCGAATATCCGGTCGGGACGTACGCGCAATCAATACAGAAAACCTGCGGGAAATGGAGTCTTATGTGACGCAGGAAACGGTGTTGTTCCATGACTCCATAGCCAATAATATTGCTGTAGGAAAACCTGGAGCTTCCAGGGAGGAGATCATGGATGCCGCGAAAAAAGCTTCTATCCATGACTTCATCATAAAGCTGCCGAAGGGGTATGATACGGAAGTTGGTGAGTTGGGAGACAACTTATCCGGAGGAGAGAGACAGCGGATCGGGATTGCCAGGGCGTTCCTGCATGACGCTCCGTTCCTTCTATTGGATGAGCCCACCAGCAATCTGGATTCCCTCAACGAAGGCATTATCCTGAAATCGCTGAAAGAAGGCAAGGGGGATAAGACGGTGATATTGGTCTCTCACAGGAAGTCAACCATGAATCTGGCAGACAGGGTATATGAAATGGATCATGGAAGACTGTCATAACCCAGATCAAAGAGTTGGATGAAAGTACTGACAGATAAGGAGAACGATATGGCAGGATATAAATGGAAACGGACTGCGGCAATGTTGCTTACAGGAGCGATGCTGATGAGTCCTGGACAATACGTATTTGCGGCAGAAGGGCAGCCAGAAGAGATTGCCGCAGATGCGTCAGCAGAATCACTTGATGCGCTTGACGGGAATGGCTCGGTTGTTGCTGTTTCGGATGTGGTGCTTGCGATGATAGATGCGGGAACGGTTTATTTCGATGAAACGACAGGATATCTGCTAAGTACGGCAGATGGATCAAGAATTGATCCTGCTACGGGAGAAGTGATTACTCAAGAGAAAGAAGAACCGGTGGAAGACACAGATGGACCAAAGAATCCGGAAGAATCGGAAGATAATGAGGAGTCGGACATAGCGGGTGACTTGGAAAATAATCAGGAGTCGGAAGATAGTGAAGAGTCAGAAACATTGGATAACTCAGAAGACTCGAAGGATCCGGATGATACAGGCCATTTGGATGGTTCCGGATTATCATGTGGTAATATATGCAGGAGACGGAAAAACGATTGAGGCACGGAGCAGCAGAACGGGAATCATTCAGGGAACCCTGGATACTGAAGACGCTGTGTGGGCCGTAAGGATTCTTGAGGACAGCGGTGTCTATAATTATTCTGACGGAAACATCAGCGAAGTGAACGCGACTGCAGAAATGTATGGAGAAAGCCTCGGAACTTTTAAACTTACATACTACTGTGCATGCGAAATATGCTGTAATGTAGAAACAGGTATTACGGCAACCGGAACACCTGTGGTGGAAGGCAGAACAATTGCCGTTGATCCGAACGTCATCCCGTACGGTACAGAGGTCATTATCAATGGACATGTATTTACTGCTGAGGATTGCGGAGGAGGAGTTAACGGGAATCATATCGATATTTATGTGAGTGATCATCAGAGGGCATTAGACCTGGGTGTCGGGCAGACAGAAGTGTATCTTACGAAATAAAGGATGCTGGAAGATCCGGGGAACGTATTCTGTTTCCCGGATCTTTTGTGAGATAGGCCGGTCGAACGACCGCCGTGTCTGCGCGAGCGAACAACCGGCCAACAACAGACAGAGAACGGATTTGCCATGAGCTGGTGTATCGTGTCGTCCGGTTAGGGAAAGAAACTTTGGTTTTTACTACCGGTATGGGAAGCCCTTGCAGCAGATATATTGTAGAAAAAGAAATTAAGAAAACAATCAAAAGAATTCGTGAGAAAGAAGCGGTACTGGCTATTCAGGAACACAGGGAGCCCAAGATGATCAGAGATTTTCATCCGCATATTCTGAGACATACATTTGCGACCAGATGTTTTGAGAATAAAATGGAACCGAAAGTTGTGCAGACTTTATTGGGACATTCCAGTATCAGTATTACTTTAAATATCTATACACATGTCTTGGATAACAAAATGGACGAAGAAATAAAAAAATTCGGTGTGGCAAAGACTGAGGAGGTTGATCCATATTCTGGATTGGATGTAGATAAAGTTAGAATTACAGCTAGGAGTCATTGCTAATATTCTAAAGTCATGGGATAGGAAATAACTGTCTCATCATTATTGTTATAGGTATATTTATGATAGACAATATGTATTAAATAATGTTTTATTTGACGCTTACGGTAAAACGGCTCATTTCAGGGGTCCTTTTTATGAAACAGAGTCTTGTATTTAATTTCTTCAGTAAAAGTGGAACATAGAGAAATTATGTTGTATAATGAATTTTGTAAAATTATGACACTTTTTGAAAACAGAGATATATCTGCGGCTTTTCTGCAGAGTAGATCTTTTTTATGTATACGCCGGACATAAGAAACGGAATGGAAGAAAAAGATTATGGAAATATTTTCAATGGTCCTGTCACTGCTCAGCGGTGTAGCGATGTTTCTCTATGGTATGCTTCTGATGGGCGACGGATTAAAAATGGTAGCCGGAAATAAGCTGGAAAAATTTTTATACAAGATGACCAATACTCCTTTGAAGGGAGTTGCGTTGGGGGCTGGAGTAACCTGCATAATCCAGTCTTCTTCCGCAACTACGGTAATGGTGATTGGCTTTGTTAATTCTATGATGATGAAGCTGCGTCAGGCGATCAGTATTATCATGGGCGCAAATATCGGGACAAGTATTACCGGATGGATTCTGTGTTTGTCCTATATTGAAGGTTCAGGCGGCTGGGCGACTATCCTTTCCACGGCGACCATTTCGGCGCTTGTGGCGGTTGCGGGCATCGTGCTTCGTATGTTTGGCAAGCGTTCCGTATACAGGAATATTGGAAATATCATGCTGGGATTTGCAATTCTGATGATGGGAATGCAGACCATGAGCGGAGCGGTGGAACCGTTGCGGGAAAATGAGATTTTTACCAGTATGCTCACCATGTTTTCCAATCCTCTGATGGGAATTCTGGTGGGAATCGTTTTTACAGCAGTTTTACAGAGCGCGTCTGCGGCAGTTGGTGTATTACAAGCACTGTCCGTGACGGGGATTCTGACCTTTGCCAGTGCTTTTCCCATTGTGCTGGGAATCGGCGTGGGAGCCGCCTGTCCAGTTCTGATTTCTTCTATCGGTGCAAATAAAAATGGAAAGCGGACAGCACTGATCTATCTTTTGAATGATTTGTTTGGCATGATCTTCTGGGGAAGTGTTTTCTATATGGCTAATGGTTTTTTGCATTTCGGTTTTATGGATCAGATCATGACTCCGGTATCTATCGCTTTTGTGAATACTGTTTTCCGTGTGGCTACAGTGTGTGTGTTGTTTCCATTTATTCCCAGGCTGGAGAAGCTGGTTTGTATTCTGGTGAAGGATACGAAGGAGGAGCTGGAAGAAGAGGCGGATCTGGAACTGCTGGAGGACCGCCTGGTTTCCTATCCTGCGCTTGCAATGGGACAGTGTCAGCGAGTGATATCCGGAATGGCGAAAAAGGTGCGCAAAAATGTAAATCGTGCCATGAATCTTCTGAATGACTATCAGCAGGATCATTTTGAGAAGGTGCGATGCAAAGAAGATCTGATTGATAAGTATGAGACGCGTCTGGGATCTTATTTGATGCAGTTAACAAAAAAGGAGCTGACAACGGCTCAGTCCAGGCAGATGTCCCTTTATCTTAGTACCATCAGTGACTTTGAAAGGATTGGCGACCATGCGGCGTACATTGCCTATATGTCCAGAGAGATGCAGGAGAGCCGGATGAGCTTTTCAAAAGAGGCCATGGATGAACTGAATGTGGTAATGGAAGCCGTACGGGAGATTATGAATATTACCGCTAAGGCGTTCATGGACGGAAATCTGGATGAAGCCAGTAAAGTAGCGCCTCTGGGCGTTGTCATCACCAACCTGTGTGATGAACTGAAGCACAACCATGTGATCCGGCTGGGGAATGGCATCTGCGGACTTGAGCAGAGAACCATTTTCAATGATATTCTGAATAGTTTTACCCGTATTGCGGCCCACTGCGCCAGTATCATGTCAGCTATGCAGAAGACGGATGAGAAGGACGAGGATATGCACATTCACGATTCCAGAGTTTATGCAGGGGAGGGCATGGCCTATTATTCTCATTTTACGAAGTACAGTCAGAAATATGATCTTGGAAACCAAAGCAGCCATGTAAAAAGTATGGAGGCAGAAGAGGTTACATAGAAAGATGCAGACCGATTCAAATGGAGAGAGACAATGAGAGTTTCACACGAACTGATTATACCGGAAGAGGGGTTCCCGTTTAAATTATTCCTGTTTGAAGGGAACCTTGGTAATTACCGAAGAGAAAAGCACTGGCATCGATCGATCGAGATCTTTGCGGTACGAAAAGGAGAATTAAACTTCTATATTGATTCCCATAAGTGGAAGATGAAGGCCGGGGAATTTTTGATCGTTAATTCCAATGAAGTCCATTCCATTGATGCCCTTTTGCCCAATGAGACTCTCGTGTTGCAGATCCCGCTGAAGCTGTTTCGAAATTATTACACGGAACAAGAGTTTATCTGGTTTACACATGACGCCAGAGAAAATGACGAAAATCTGATGGCGATGCTGGGAACTATGTATGACGATTATTGCGGCAGGCAATGTGGATATGAGATGAAGGTGATGAGCCTGTTTTATGCCGTTGTGTATTGTCTGGTAAACCACTATCGGCTGACAGAGAAAAATGAAAGAAAGATCAGCCAGAACAAGAGGATGGAGCGGCTGTCAGCTATCACGTCTTATATGAAAGAAAACTATTCTAATAGCCTGAGTCTTCAGGAAGTCGCAGAAAAATTCGATTATTCCCCCAATTATCTGTCCCGCATGTTCCAGAAATATGCAGGAATCACATTTAAGCAGTATCTTCAGAGTATCCGGTTGGAATATGCGATTCTGGATATGAAAAGGGGGGAATATAGTCTGACTGAAATCGCCATTCGTAACGGATTTTCAGGCAGCAAGGGATTTGCCAGAGCATTTCAGGGAAAATACGGAATGCTTCCCAGTCAATTCCGGAAGAATCTGAAACTGCAGAAAAGATAAAAGGATAAAAAATGGGCATTAAGTGGTTAACTATTAGGTGGTATTTCTGGTTTTTTGTTGCTAAAATGACCATAGAAGGAAAAAGTGAGTTTATTTGTGAAAGGAGATATTAGAACCATGAATAATATGCCTGAAGTAAAAATTGGTGTGGTGGCAGTGAGCCGTGACTGTTTTCCGGAGAGCCTTTCTGTGAACCGCAGAGCCAATCTGATGAAAGCTTATACTGAAAAGTATGGGGCGGAAGGAATCTATGAATGTCCTGTCTGTATTGTGGAAAGTGAGATCCATATGGTACAGGCTCTGGAGGATGTGAAAAAAGCCGGATGTAACGCGCTTGTTGTTTATCTTGGAAACTTCGGACCGGAGATATCTGAGACATTGCTTGCAAAACATTTTGATGGGCCCAAGATGTTTATCGCGGCGGCGGAAGAATCCGGAAATGATCTGGTAGGCGGCCGTGGAGACGCTTACTGTGGTATGCTGAATGCCAGCTATAATTTAAAACTTCGCAATGTGAAAGCTTATATTCCGGAATATCCGGTGGGCGATGCAGAGGACTGTGCGGATATGATTCATGAATTTGTACCAATCGCAAGAGCAATTGTGGGATTGAGTAATCTGAAGATTATATCCTTTGGACCGCGTCCGCTGAATTTCCTTGCATGTAATGCACCGATCAAACAGTTGTATAATCTGGGTGTGGAAATCGAAGAAAATTCAGAACTGGATCTGTTCGAGGCGTTCCACAAACATGATGGAGATGCGAGAATTCCAGCAGTCGTTAAGGAAATGGAAGCGGAGCTTGGAGAAGGCAATAAGAAACCGGAGATCCTGGAGAAGCTTGCCCAGTATGAGCTGACGTTGAAAGACTGGATTGAGGAACATAGAGGTTATCGCAAATACGTGGCAATCGCCGGAAAATGCTGGCCGGCATTCCAGACACAGTTCGGATTCGTTCCCTGCTATGTGAACAGCCGTTTGACGGCACAGGGGATACCGGTATCCTGCGAAGTGGATATCTACGGAGCGCTCAGTGAATTTATCGGTACGGTTGTCAGCGGGGACACGGTAACACTTCTGGATATTAATAACAGCGTTCCAAAGGATATGTATCAGGATGACATTGCCGGAAAATATCCATATACGCTGCAGGATGTATTTATGGGCTTCCACTGCGGCAATACGGCTTCTTCAAAGCTGACTTCCTGTGAAATGAAGTATCAGATGATTATGGCAAGAACACTCCCGGAAGAAGTAACACAGGGAACGTTGGAAGGAGATATTGTACCGGGAGACATCACGTTCTATCGTCTGCAGAGTACTGCGGACAATGTGTTGAGAGCGTATATTGCGCATGGTGAAGTGTTGCCGGTTGCTACGCGCTCTTTTGGCGGAGTGGGTGTTTTCGCGATTCCGGAGATGGGACGGTTCTACCGTCATGTGCTGATCGAAGGCGGCTATCCGCATCACGGAGCAGTGGCGTTCGGACACCACGGAAAAGCTTTGTTTGAAGTGTTCAAATATATCGGTGTTCCGGTAGAAGAGATCGGCTATAATCAGCCGGCCGGCGTGCGGTATCCGACAGAAAATCCATGGAAATAGTCGTCAGGGTTCGGAGGTAATGTTATGTATTTTATAGGAGTTGATCTTGGAACATCGGCGGTTAAGCTGCTTCTGATGGATGAGGAAGGAAAGATACATAAGATTGTATCAAAAGAATATCCATTGTTTCTGCCGTATCCTGGATGGAGCGAACAAAGGCCGGAAGACTGGTACAGTCAGAGCATGGAAGGAATCAAGGAACTCCTGGAAGGGATGGATAAAAAGCAGGTGGCCGGTATCAGTTTTGGCGGCCAGATGCATGGACTGGTGGCTTTGGATTGCCAGGATCAGGTGATACGTCCGGCAATCTTATGGAACGATGGACGTACCGCGGAAGAAACTGAATATCTGAATGAAGCAATTGGACGGGACAGACTGTCCGATTATACGGCCAATATCGCTTTTGCAGGGTTTACGGCCCCGAAGATTTTGTGGCTGAAGAAGCATGAACCAGAAAACTTTGCGAGAATTGCCAAGATTATGCTTCCAAAAGATTATCTGGCATATCGCTTGTCGGGGGTATTCTGTACGGATGTCTCGGACGCTTCCGGTATGCTTCTGCTGGACGTAAAAAACCGGCGTTGGTCGAAAGAGATGCTGGAAATATGCGGGATCAGCGAAGCTGTGCTGCCAACGCTCTATGAAAGCAGTGAAGTGGTTGGAACCGTTCGAAAAGATGTGGCGGAAGAACTGGGAATTCCTCAAGATGTGAAGGTGATCGCAGGAGCGGGAGATAATGCGGCTGCGGCGGTAGGTACGGCAACGGTAGGAGACGGAGCGTGCAATATATCACTTGGAACGTCAGGGACGATATTCATTTCAAGCAAACAGTTCCGCGTTGATGAGAATAATGCTCTGCATTCTTTTGATCATGCAGACGGTTATTATCATCTGATGGGATGTATGCTCAGCGCAGCGTCTGGAAATAAATGGTGGATGGAAGAGATCCTTAAGACCAGCGATTTTCAGAGTGAACAAGAAGAGATTCAGAATCTGGGGCAGAACAGGGTGTTTTACATGCCGTACCTTATGGGAGAGCGGTCGCCGCACAACGATCCGGATATCCGGGCGGCTTTCGTTGGAATGGGTATGGAGACAACCCGCAAGGATATGACGCTTGCTGTTTTGGAGGGGGTTGCATTTGGATTGAGAGATTCCCTTGAAATTGCAAGAAAGCTTGGAATTGATCCAGAGAGAACCAAGATCTGCGGCGGCGGGGCAAAAAGCCCGCTGTGGAGAAAAATAATCGCGAATGTAATGAATATGAAAGTCGACATAATAGAAAGTGAGGAAGGGCCGGGCTATGGCGCGGCGATTCTGGCCGCGGTCGGCTGCGGCGTGTTTGATTCGGTAGAAAAGGCTACGGAAAAACTGGTGCACGTGACGGCAACAGAAGAACCGGATCCAGAGCTGGTCTGCAGATATGAGGAGAGATACAAAAAATTCCGGGAACTTTATCCGGCTTTGAAAAACTTCTATTCTGTCTAAGAATAAAATTCAGTGTTATATTTCAGTGAAATATATTGCATTTGCGAGATGGTTTGAGTATAATGTAAAAAGTTTTAAAAAAGACCTCAATAATTTATTGAGGTCTTTTCCTGTGCAGGCAAGTAAAGGAAAGGGGACAGAGTTATGACAAAAGATATGACAACAGGCAGCCCGGCTGGAATTATTGTGAATTTTACCATACCGATATTTATCGGAAATATGTTTCAGCAGTTCTACAGTATGGCGGATACTGTAATCGTAGGAAAATTTGTTGGTAATGCGGCTTTGGCAGCGGTAGGAGCCTGCGGGACACTGATGTTTTTGATTCTTGGATTTTTACAGGGGCTAACGGCGGGGTTTACGGTAATTACCGCACAGCATTATGGAGCCGGCAATCTTAAGGCTATGCGTCAGTCAGTCGCGTCGGCGGTTAAATTATCGGCGGTTGTCTCAGTGATCCTGACGGTGCTGAGTATGACAACTATGAAACAAATCCTGTATTTGATGAATACACCGGAAGATATGTACAGCCAGGCGTATGGATATATTATGGTAATCTGCGGCGGAATCGTGGCGCAGGTACTTTATAATCTTTTGTCCAGTATACTCCGGGCAATCGGAGACAGCCGGAGACCCTTGTATTTTCTGATCCTGGCAGCGGGGCTTAACATTATTCTGGATCTGGTTTTTATCGTAAAGTTTCATATGGGAGCAGAAGGAGCGGCCTATGCAACAGTGATTTCTCAGGGTATATCTGGAATATTGTGTCTCATATATATAGGCAAAAAAGTGCCGGAGCTGCACTTGAAAAGAGAAGACTGGAAAATGAACTGGGACCTGGCGAAATGGCAGATGGCAATCGGATTTCCAATGGCGTTTCAATATTCAATTACGGCGATTGGGACGATCGTTCTGCAAGCATCTTTGAATACGCTGGGATCTGTGGCCGCAGCCGGATTTGCGGCGGCATGCAAGATTGAGCAGGTGGTTTCGCAGGCCTATGTGGCGCTGGGAACTACAATGGCAACCTATTGCGCGCAGAATATGGGAGCCGGTAAGATTGACCGTATCCGGAAGGGATTTCGAAGCGGAACGTGGATTGGTATCATTTATGCGGTAGTAACGGGGGTGCTGGTGATCACGGTCGGCAAATATATGACTATATTATTTGTGTCTGAAAATGTATCGGCAATTACATCTTATGTAAATACCTACCTTTGTTGTGTGGGAGTTTCCTTTGTTCCGCTGGTATTTGTCAATGTATATCGGAATGGAATCCAGGGCATGGGGTTTGGTCTGCTCCCTATGACGGCAGGGATTGCGGAATTGATTGGAAGAAGCGCGGCGGCGGTAATGGCGTCTCATTTCGGCAGTTATGTAGGAATGTGTTTTGCTGGACCTGTGGCATGGGTTCTGGCCGGAGGACTGCTGCTTGTTATGTATTTTCATATTATGAGAGGATATGAAAATAAGATTGCGTAGAGGAAATTGAAAGGGAATCTTGCAACTGCATATTCCCTTTTTTTTCTTCCTATGCTATACTTTATTATAAGTATGCGAAGGCATGACACAAGAGAAGTAAGGAGCATAATCATATGAAAAGAGTATTACTGAAGCTCAGCGGCGAGGCGCTTGCGGGCGAGAAAAAGACAGGATTTGATGAAGAGACCTGTATGGGAGTGGCGAAGCAGGTGAAGAAACTTGTGGATGACGGAATACAGGTTGCCATAGTTACCGGAGGAGGGAATTTCTGGAGAGGAAGAACCAGCGAGACGATAGACCGGGTGAAGGCAGATCAGATCGGAATGCTGGCTACAGTTATGAACTGCATCTATGTATCGGATATTTTCCGTTATGCAGGAATGAAAACAGAAGTGTTTACACCGTTTGTGTGCGGAGCGTTTACCACACTCTTTTCCAAGGATGCGGCAGTGGAAGCCTTGGATTCCGGGAAGGTAGTCTTTTTTGCCGGTGGAACCGGACATCCTTATTTTTCAACGGATACAGGAGCTGTGTTACGGGCGATTGAGATTGAAGCGGATGCAATGCTGTTGGCGAAGGCGATCGATGGAATCTATGACAGTGATCCAAAGGTAAATCCGGAGGCAAAGAAATATGACGAGATTTCGATTCGGGAAATTATTGATAAAAAGTTGATGGCAGTGGATCTGACCGCATCGATTATGTGCCTGGAACATAAGATGCCTATGCTGGTGTTTGGCCTGAATGAAGAGAATAGTATCGTCGAGACGATGATGGGAAAATTTACAGGAACGAAAGTGACTGTGTCATAATAAGGGAGGAACGTATATATGAATGAAAGATTACAGGTGTATGAAGGCAAGATGACAAAGACGATGTCCAATCTGGAAGCGGAGCTTGCGGCAATCCGTGCAGGACGTGCCAATCCCAATGTACTGAATAAGATCATGGTGGATTATTATGGATCCCCGACGCCGATCCAGCAGGTTGCGAACGTATCTGTTCCGGAAGCTCGTATGATTCAGATCCAGCCTTGGGAAAAAAGTATGGTGAAAGTCATTGAGAAGGCGATTCTTACTTCAGATCTTGGAATCAATCCGGCGAATGACGGAACAACCATCCGCCTGGTATTTCCGGAACTTACGGAAGAACGAAGAAAAGAACTGGTAAAAGATGTAAAGAAGAAGGGAGAAGCTGCGAAAGTGGCAATCCGTAATATTCGAAGAGATGGGAATGACGCCTTTAAGAAATTAAAGGGATCCGATGTTTCGGAAGACGAGATCAAGGATATGGAAGATGATCTTCAGAAAATGACAGATAAGTTTGTCAAAGAAATAGATAAAGCGGTAGAAAGCAAATCAAAAGAAGTGATGACAGTTTAATGAAGAGGGGGCAGATCTGGAGGACACCTGATCTGTCCTTATGTTTGCGGAGGGAGAATAGTCATATGAAGATACCACAGCACGTGGCAATCATTCTGGATGGAAACGGGCGATGGGCCAGATCCAAGGGAATGCCGCGTAATTACGGACATGTGCAGGGAAGTAAGAACGTGGAGAGAATTTGCGAAGATGCTTACCGGATGGGGATCAAATACCTGACAGTATATGCATTTTCAACGGAAAATTGGAATCGTTCCCAAGATGAAGTTGACGCGTTGATGAAATTGCTTCGGAATTATATGAAAACCTGTCTGAAAACGGCAGCCAAAAATGATATGAAAGTCCGGGTCCTTGGGGATCTTATGGGACTGGATGACGATATCCGGAACAGAATACTGGAACTGCAGGAAGCAACGAAGAATAATGGAGGCCTGAATTTCCAGATTGCCATCAATTATGGGAGCAGGGACGAGATTACCCGCGCGGTCAAAAGACTGGCAGCTGATTGCGCTGAGAAAAGGCTGAAGCCGGAACAGATAGATGAAACAGTGATAGAGAGTTATTTGGATACTCACGGCATTCCAGACCCGGATCTTTTAATCCGGACCAGCGGAGAACAGAGATTGTCCAACTATCTGCTATGGCAGCTGGCATATACTGAATTTTATTTTACCGATGTACTGTGGCCTGATTTTACAAAAGAAGAACTTCAACGGGCGATTGAACAGTATAACAGAAGAGACCGGCGCTTTGGCGGAGTGAAGGAGGAAACGGAACATGTTTAAAACAAGGCTTTTGAGTGGAATTGTGCTTGTGATCGTGTTGATTGCCACGGTTGGATATGGAGGCTATGTGCTGTTTGGACTTCTCGGCGTTATCAGCCTGATTGGAATGCATGAACTGTATCAGGTGGTGGATGCTGATAAAAAGATTCTTGGCGTAGTCGGATATCTGGCGGCAGTATGTTATTATGCGCTGCTTCTGTGTAAGCGTATGGAATATTTTCCAATGCTCTCAATTTTGTTTCTTGTCTGCCTGATGGCAGTGTATGTTTTCACATTTCCATGCTTTAAATCTGAACAGGTTATGACTGTCTATTTTGGATTGTTTTATGTTGCGGTGATGCTTTCATATGTGTATCAGACTCGCATGCTGCCAGGAGGAGGCGTGATGGTATGGCTGATTTTTTTAAGCTCCTGGGGATGCGATACCTGTGCTTACTGTGTGGGGATGCTGATTGGAAAGCATAAAATGGCCCCAAAACTAAGTCCGAAAAAATCAATCGAGGGGGGCATCGGCGGCATTGCCGGAGCTGCTCTGCTGGGAGCATTGTTTGCATTGGCTATGAATCAATGGGGAAACGCGCAGGCGGCACCCTTATCCTGTGCGGTTATTTGCGCGGCAGGCGGCGCTATTTCACAGATCGGAGATCTGGCGGCATCGGCAATTAAGCGTAATCACGATATTAAGGATTACGGCCGGTTAATACCAGGACATGGGGGGGTTTTGGATCGATTTGACAGTGTAATCTTTACTGCGCCGGTGATTTATTATCTGGCGACTGTCATATAATTGAGTAAGAAAGAGGTGGCTTATGAAAAAAATTGCCATATTAGGTTCTACCGGTTCAATCGGCACGCAGACTCTGGATGTAGTCAGAGAAAATGGAGATATTGAAGTGCTTGGGATTGCTGCAGGCAGCAATATTTCACTTCTGGAAGAACAGATCCGGGAGTTCCGCCCGAGAATCGCAGCTGTATGGACAGAAGAAAAGGCAAAGGAGCTTCGAGTTCGAATTGCGGATACAGATACAGAAGTCGTGGAGGGAATGGATGGATTGATTCAGGTATCAACCATGCAGGGCGCGGAAATACTAGTTACGGCGATTGTTGGCATGATTGGAATCCGTCCTACGATTGAGGCGATTAAATCCGGAAAACATATTGCTCTGGCTAATAAAGAAACGTTAGTGACAGCCGGTCATTTAATTATGCCTCTGGCAAAGGAACATCAGGTATCCATTCTGCCTGTAGACAGTGAACACAGTGCGATTTTTCAGTCCCTGCAGGGGAATGACAGAAAAGCGATTCATAAAATCCTGCTGACCGCGTCAGGCGGCCCTTTCCGTGGCCGTACACAAGAACAGCTGATGGAAGTAACGGTAGAGGATGCGTTGAAACATCCCAACTGGTCCATGGGACAGAAAATTACGATTGATTCTTCGACTATGGTGAATAAAGGACTGGAAGTGATCGAGGCAAAATGGCTGTTTGACGTGGATGTAGACCAGATTCAGGTAGTGGTGCAGCCACAGAGCATCATTCACTCTATGGTTGAATATGTGGATGGAGCAGTTCTGGCGGAATTAGGGACCCCGGATATGAAGCTCCCGATCCAGTATGCGCTCTATTATCCAGAAAGACGGTATCTGCCCGGGGATCGGGTTGATTTCTGGAAACTGAGACATCTGGATTTTGAGGAGCCGGATATGGATACCTTTTACGGATTAAAACTGGCGTATATAGCAGGAAGGAGAGGCGGTTCTCTTCCTACTGTTTACAATGCGGCAAATGAGCTGGCAGTCAGCCAATTTCTGAAGCGGCAGATTAAATATCTGGAAATTACAGAGATTATCGAGGATTGTATCCGCGCTCATAAAGTGATTGAACACCCGACTCTGGAACAGATATTGGAAACCGAAGCAGCAACCTATGATCGAATTAACAGCAGGAGGTAGGTTTGGGAATTATATTAGCGCTGATATTATTCAGCTTTATCGTTTTTTTTCACGAGCTGGGACATTTTGCACTGGCGAAAAAGAATGGGATCGATGTAACGGAATTTGCTATTGGAATGGGTCCTATATTAGTACAGAAGGAATATAAAGGAACCGTATACTGCCTGAAACTTCTTCCATTAGGCGGTTCGTGTATGATGGGAGAGGATGAGGAGGCTACGGATTCTCCGAATAATTTTAATAACAAATCTGTATGGGCAAGGATCAGTGTCATTGCAGCCGGCCCCGTCTTTAACTTTATACTGGCGTTTATATTTGCTGTGATTCTGGTTGGGATGTTCGGTTATGATGAACCGGTTCTGGGAGCGGTAGAAGAAGGATATCCGGCTGCGGAAGCCGGAATGAAAGCTGGCGACCGCATTCTTGAGATCGGCGACCAGAAAGTGCATATCTATAGAGAGGTATCTGCATATCTTCAGTTTCATCAGGGAGAAGATGTTAGGATTGTCTATGAAAGAGACGGTGTGAAAAAGTCGACTGTATTGACTCCTGTAATGGATGAAGATCTTGGATATGAAAGAATTGGCATTGGCAGCAACGGAAATACGGAAGCAAATATTCTGACGGCGCTGCAATATGGAAGTTATGAGGTGAAATACTGGATCCAGATTACGGTGGAAAGCCTGAAGATGCTGGTGACAGGAAAGATCGGAATAGACCAGTTGTCTGGGCCGGTGGGAATCGTAGATGTTGTAGATACGGCTTATCAGGAAAGCAGGTCCTATGGAGCAGTCATTGTTTTTGGGCAAATGCTGAATCTGGCAATCCTTTTGTCGGCCAATTTAGGAGTGATGAATCTTCTGCCATTACCGGCTCTGGACGGCGGACGACTGATATTTCTGTTTCTGGAAGTCATCCGCCGCAAGCGTGTTTCACCGGAAAAAGAGGGGTATGTTCATCTGGTTGGAATCATATTTCTGATGATACTGATGGTGTTTGTCATGTATAATGACATACAGAGAGTATTTTTTTAAACATGGTTAGTTTAACTCAGCGATTCTGGATACACCCACATAGATTTCCGATATTTTATACCAGGTAGGGTAATCTACGATACCGGTGGTCGGAAGGCCGAATACAGACTGGAATTTGCGTACGGCGGCTTCTGTGGCTGGTCCATAGATGCCGTCGGCATTTATTTTTGGAAGTGCCGGATATGCGCCGGCAATTACGTTCAGTTCTTCTTGCATCTGTCGTACTTTACTTCCGGTGGAGCCCCGCTCTAGATTATAGCCAGGCCAGGAAGAAGGGATACCGGATATGGATTCCGCAGTGTTGATGTACAGATCGTCGCCATAATAATAACGTAGGATCTCAATAGCGCTGTATCCTTTGTCACCTAGAGCTTTGGAACCCCATTGTGTCATCCAGTCAGGACATTGCACCTGACTTCCGTCACAGTACTGGGTCAGAATCGGCTGGCGTACGCCTGGACGGGAAAGATAGTTGGTGAATAGTTCGTCCACGATGGGAGATATGGTATCATAGATGTTGCGTTCCGGGATCCATTTGTGATCGAATGCGGTAGAAGAAGTGATGGTAAAGTCGTAACCCATATTCCGGTACCATTCTGTATAAACCCGGTTCAATGTAAACGACATAATGGCAAGGATGTTTGCGCGGATCGTATCGGCGGGCCAGGTGGCGTAGATCTCGCTGGATGCCACATTTTTGATATAGTCTTTGTATTTTACATAGTAGTTTTTAGCGGTGGAGTCCCGGGGACTGCCATCATGGACCACAATATACTCAGGCACGACGACACGGCTCAATACAATTTCACCGGTTTCATTGGTGGGTTTTACTTCAGCTTCTGGAATTTTGGGAGGATAAGTACCGTAGAGGGTATGGGCAGGTATGACAAAGACTTCCTCGGAAGAATGGGGAATATCGACCGGTTTCATGGCGACATTCTGAATTGCTTTTACGGTGGGCAGGATTTCTACACCTGCGATACTTATGGATTCATATCCGGGAGCATCGATCTGCAAGGTATATTCAGAATAGGGTTGTTCCTCTGTATCCGGGGTGAGACTATACTCCAAAGGAGGGGCCTTCAGTTCGACCGTTTCAGTCTGACCGGAGCGGTTCGTGGTTAATTCCTCCAGTGTACTGTCAGGAATTCCGGTATAGGAGATACGGATAGTTGCATCGCTGATCGGACGGGCATTGACGTCAGATGTGAGATTGATCTGCAGACTCCCCTGGTCCGGGCTGTCAAACTGATTTCCAGTCATGTTGTTCATAGCAGTACCTCTTAGATATTCTCTTATCATGATTATATGAATGAAGAAGTAAAAGGTGAGGAAAATTAAATATGATCTCAAAAAAGCAGAAAGGCATGATATTATATGGATGATCAAGGGATTGTTTTTTTAGAAGATTTACTTATTAAAATCAAAAATAGGCTGAGCCGGCTGGAAGACAGCATCGAGGCGGGACGGAAAGATATTGAGAGTATGCATGAATATTATTGGCAGAATTATACGGAAATGGATCAGTACGGCTATGAGGATTATGATAATCAGCAGGCTTTGCTCCGTCAGGTCAGTGATACACAAGAAAAGCAAAAGCTGCGGAAAAGATGGCTGCGGATGATGGAGTCTCCCTTTTTTGGACGCGTTGATTTCTGTTATGACGGAGAGGAAGAAGCGGAAAAGTTTTACATCGGAATCGGCAATTTTGCAGAGCAGGCGGGCGATATTCCGCTGGTCTATGACTGGCGTGCGCCTGTTAGCGGTCTGTTTTATGATTATGACAGAGGACCTGCATCGTATGAAGCACCATCCGGCATAATATCCGGACAGGTTACCGGAAAAGGCCAGTATAAGATCAGAAACGGTCGTATGATATACAGTTTTGAGAGTGATCTGAAGATTGATGATGAGATATTAAAAGAGGAACTGGGGAAAGATGGAGATGTAAAATTAAAAAATATAGTTCGGACGATACAGAGAGAGCAGAATACAATCATCCGTAATCAAAAGGACCGTATTCTGGTAATTCAAGGCGGAGCGGGAAGTGGGAAGACATCCGTGGCGCTTCACCGGATTGCGTATCTTCTCTACCATGACAGAGAAAACCTGAAATCATCAGATATACTCGTTCTTACTCCTAATGGCATTTTTGCGGATTATATTTCCCATATACTTCCGGAACTGGGGGAAGAGAATATCCGCGAGATGAGTTTTGATCTGTTTGCGTATAAAGAATTAAGAGATTATGCTGCAGATTGCGAAGACCGGTATGATCAACTGGAGCGCAGTATGAAAGAAGAGGACCGGATAGAAGATGTACAGCGGTACCTTGTGAAGCAGTCCGGGGATTTTCTGGGAATCGTGGAAGAATTTCTGACTGTTCTGGAAGATGAACTTATGGAGTTTGCAGATGTCGGATGGAGAGGATATCATAAAAGCGAGGAGGAGCTGATTCGACTGTTTTACGACCGTTTTCAGAATATACCGCTGCTGTCACGTATGCAGGCTATTATGGAATACTGCGTGGATGAATATGAAACTATGAGTGGACGTGAACTGACAGAAGAGGAATTAGATCCTATCCGGCAGAAATTTACTGGAATGTATGAATTGACAGATTTATATCAGATCTACAATCAACTATTGGTAAACCAGGGGTGGCCTGTGCTGCCGGACGTTCCGTATGAAAAGAGAAAGTTGCGGTACGAGGATGTATATCCCATGTTGTATCTGAAATATCGGCTCTATGGAACTTCTGCCCAGAGAAGGATTAAGCATCTGGTAATTGATGAGATGCAGGACTATTCTTATCTGCAGTTTGAAATATTAAAAAAACTTTTTTCCTGTAGGATGACGATATTGGGTGACAAAATGCAGACGATGGATTTCGATAATCAGGATGTTATGTCTTTTTTGCCGAAGATTTTCAAAAATGAAATGAGAGCGGTTTTTATGGACAAGAGTTACCGGAACACTTATGAAATCGCATCGTTTGCGGCCCGGATAGGAGGGGTTCAGGGACTGGAATATCTGGATCGTCACGGGAAAGAGGTGCAGACGAAAGCATTTGGCTGTGTGACGGAAGTGGTATCCGCTGTTGGATCGGCATTAAATCTTGGAGAGAATGGATATGAGACGGCTGCGCTCATCACAATGACAGAGCAGGCAGCAGAAATGATCTATGATTTATTAGTTCATGCAGGGATAGATGCTGTCTGTATCAATCGGAACAGTGAACGATTTGAAAAGGGACTTATTGTAACCACATTTTATCTCGCGAAAGGACTTGAATTTGACCAGGTGTTTGGCGTATTTCCGAAAGAAAAACGTAGAATCCAGAAACAGGCAGAATATATAACAGCCACACGTGCTTTACATGAGCTGTATCTGTTTTATACAGACTGGATAATTATCAACGTTTGATAAAAATTGGGTTGAAATATTATCCAATGTGTAGTATAATTTCTACAATTTGTGGAGACGTGAGGTCCGCATCAGTAAGGGGAGCAGTTGTGTGTGCACAAACTGCTTTTTTTATGACAGCCACGAGTCAAAGCCCGGGCTTGCCTGAAACCTTTGCGGTCGCTTATACATTCTGGAATGTGGCTTTTGGCATTTCCGGAGATAAAAGAACAGAATTACGGATCTGCAGGTGTTGAATATTATGGAAGGGAAAGGAAAATATATGAAAGCATTTCTTATATTAGAAGACGGAACGGTATTCTCCGGGAAAAGTATTGGTTCCACAAGAGATATGATCAGTGAAATAGTGTTTAATACTTCGATGACGGGTTATCTGGAAGTATTAACAGATCCGTCATACGCCGGACAAGCCGTAGTCATGACCTATCCGTTGATTGGCAATTATGGCATTACGCCGGATATGGAATCAAAAAAAGCCTGGCCGGACGGTTACATTGTGAGGGAATTATCCAGGATACCAAGTAATTTCCGCTGTGAAGGTACAATTCAGGACTTTTTGAAGAAGCAGGATGTTCCCGGAATCGCCGGAATAGATACACGTGCACTTACCAAGATTCTCAGAGAAAAGGGAACCATGAATGGCATGATCACAACGAATGAGAATTATGATCTTGAAGAAATCATTCCGAAACTGAAGGCTTACAATGTGGGTGACGTTGTGTCCGAAGTTACCTGTGATTGTTCATACATCATAGAAGGAAACGGGCCGAAAGTAGCTTTGATGGATTTCGGAGCCAAGAATAATATTGCCAAATCTCTGCATCAACGCGGGTGCGAAGTGACGGTTTATCCAGCAGATACACCAGCGGATGTCATTATTCAATCAAAACCGGATGGGATTATGCTGTCGAATGGTCCCGGAGATCCGGCATCTTGTGAATTAATTATCCAGGAAATAAAAAAACTATATGAGTCTAATATACCTATTTTTGCGATTTGTCTTGGTCATCAACTGATGGCGCTGGCGAATGGGGCAAAAACATATAAGTTAAAATACGGGCATCGCGGCGGAAATCATCCGGTGAAAGATTTGAGTAACGACAGGGTATATATTTCTTCACAGAATCATGGGTATGCGGTGGATGCGTCGACTATGGACCCTGCCATAGCCAGAGAAGCATTCGTAAATGTAAACGATGGTACAAATGAAGGTCTGGTGTATGAAGGGAAGAAAATCTTTACGGTACAGTTCCATCCGGAGGCATGTCCGGGTCCTCAGGATTCCGGATACCTTTTTGACCGCTTTATGGATATGATGAAAGGAGCAAAATAATGCCTAGAAATAAAGATATCAAAAAAGTACTGGTGATCGGATCTGGCCCTATTGTAATCGGGCAGGCAGCTGAATTTGACTATGCGGGTACCCAGGCCTGCCGGTCTTTGAAGGAAGAGGGAATTGAAGTCGTATTATTGAATTCCAATCCCGCTACGATCATGACGGATAAAGATATTGCGGACCGTGTATATATTGAACCGCTGACTACGGAAGTGGTGGAACAGCTGATTCTGAAGGAAAATCCGGACAGTGTGCTTCCGACGCTGGGAGGGCAGGCAGCCTTGAATCTGGCTATGGAGCTGGAAGAAAGCGGATTTTTGAAGCGGAACAATGTTCGGCTGATCGGAACAACCTCCGAGACGATAAAAAAGGCAGAGGACCGTCTGGAGTTTAAGACTACCATGGAGAAGATCGGGGAGCCGTGCGCGGCCTCACTGGTGGTGGAGACAGTGGATGATGGCGTCCGTTTTGCAGAGAAGATCGGATATCCGGTAGTATTACGTCCGGCATATACTCTGGGCGGCAGCGGCGGAGGTATCGCTTATAACCGGGGACAGATGGTGGAGATTCTGGAGAATGGACTCCGGCTGTCCCGTGTGGGCCAGGTTTTGGTAGAACGCTGCATTGCCGGATGGAAAGAGATTGAATACGAAGTGATGCGTGACAGCAAAGGAAACTGTATCACTGTTTGTAATATGGAGAACATCGATCCTGTCGGAGTACACACCGGAGACAGTATTGTGGTTGCTCCTTCGCAGACGCTTGGGGATAAGGAGTATCAGATGTTGCGTACATCTGCCCTCAATATTATCAGCGAGCTGAATATTACCGGAGGATGTAACGTGCAGTATGCGCTGCATCCGGATACCTTTGAATATTGTGTGATCGAGGTAAATCCGCGTGTCAGCCGGTCCTCAGCTCTTGCGTCAAAAGCAACCGGATACCCGATCGCCAAGGTGGCGGCAAAAATTGCTCTTGGATATACGCTGGACGAGATTCAGAATGCGGTTACAAAGAAGACCTATGCCAGCTTTGAACCTATGCTGGATTATTGCGTGGTTAAGATTCCAAGACTGCCTTTTGATAAGTTTATCAGTGCGAAACGTACATTGACCACACAAATGAAAGCCACCGGTGAAGTCATGAGCATCTGTGATAACTTTGAAGGTGCTTTGATGAAAGCTATCCGCTCTCTGGAGCAGCATGTGGACAGCCTGATGTCCTACGATTTCTCACATCTGTGCGGTGAGGAGCTTCTGGAAGAGCTGAGAGTTGTGGATGACCGCCGGATCTGGAAGATTGCCGAGGCAATCCGGCAGGGGATCAGTTATGATGAGATACATGAGGCTACCAAGATCGACCGCTGGTTTATTGATAAGATTGCGATTCTTGTGGAAATGGAGCAGAAGCTTCAGAATAGTACTTTGAATGCGGAGACGCTGGCGGAAGCGAAACGGATGGAATTTCCGGATCAGGTTATTGCAAAGCTGACTGGTAATACAGAGAGACAGATTCATGATATGAGACATGAATATGGAATCCGCGCCTCTTACAAAATGGTAGATACCTGTGCGGCTGAATTTGCAGCAGAAACTCCGTATTATTATTCTGTATACGGAAGTGAGAATGAAGTAGAGGAAACAATGGGCAGAAAGAAGGTGCTGGTTCTTGGCTCCGGCCCGATCCGGATCGGTCAGGGGATTGAGTTTGATTTCTGTTCGGTGCATTGCACCTGGGCATTTGCCAAAGAAGGCTATGAGACCATTATTGTCAATAACAATCCGGAAACGGTCAGCACAGATTTTGACATTGCGGATAAATTGTATTTTGAACCGCTGACGCCGGAAGATGTGGAGAGTATCGTGGACCTGGAAAAACCGGACGGCGCTGTGGTACAATTCGGCGGACAGACGGCGATCAAATTGACAGAAGCGCTACTGAAGATGGGTGTGCCGATTCTTGGAACGTCCGCGGAGAACGTGGATGCTGCGGAAGATCGGGAGCTGTTTGATGAGATCTTGGAACAGTGTGAGATCCCGCGTCCGACTGGAGGTACGGTATATACGGCGGAAGAGGCAAAAGAAGTGGCGAATCGGCTGGGATATCCGGTTCTGGTGCGGCCATCTTATGTGCTGGGCGGCCAGGGGATGCAGATTGCTATTAATGACCATGATATTGAAGAATTCATCGGCATTATCAACCGGATCGCGCAGGATCATCCCATTCTGGTGGATAAGTATCTGATGGGTAAGGAGATCGAGGTGGATGCGGTCTGTGACGGAGAGGATATTCTGATACCGGGAATTATGGAGCATATTGAACGTGCCGGAATCCATTCCGGCGACAGTATTTCTGTGTATCCGGCCCAGAGTATCAGTGAGAATACCAAGCGTACGATCGAGGAATATACCAGAAGGCTGGCAAGATCACTCCATGTGATCGGTCTCATTAACATACAGTTTATTGTTTGTGGTGAAGATGTATATGTAATCGAAGTAAATCCACGGTCCAGCCGTACAGTTCCTTACATTAGCAAAGTAACCGGAATCCCGATTGTGCCGTTGGCGACGAAAGTGATCATCGGGCATAAGATCAAAGAACTGGGTTATAATCCGGGACTGCAGCCGGAGGCAGATTATTTTGCAATTAAAATGCCGGTATTCTCATTCGAGAAAATCAGAGATGCTGATATCAGCCTGGGACCAGAGATGAAGTCTACCGGTGAATGCCTGGGAATCGCGAAAACCTTTGACGAGGCGCTTTATAAAGCGTTCCTGGGCGCAGGAATCAAACTGCCGAAACATCAGAATATGATATTAACTGTGCGGGATGAAGACAAGAAAGAAGCAGTAGAGATCGGACGTAGATTCGCGAACATCGGTTATAAAATATTTGCTACGCGGGGAACGGCAGAAGTGTTGAAAGATGCCGGTGTAAAAGTAATCGCAGTCAATAAGATCGAACAGGAGTCTCCTAATCTGATGGACCTGATTCTGGGACATAAGATCGACCTTGTCATCGACACACCTCCACAGGGAGCTGACCGTGCAAAAGACGGATTCGTTATCCGCAGAAGCGCCATTGAAACCGGCGTGAATGTACTGACAGCCATCGATACCGCAGAGGCATTGATCACAAGCCTGGAAAATACAGACATCAAGAAACTGACATTGATCGATATCGCGAAGATTTAATCAATTTGACTCAATTCGGGACGTAGACTTTTTGCAAAAGTCTACGTCCCGAATTGAGTTTTACCCTGTCCCCAAATGGAAGAGAGTTAATAAAAACGTAACATTTGTAATAAAATCGAAATTATTGAATATACTTTATTAAATAATTGTAATGTATAAATGTTATATTCTCTTTCATTGGGAGGTTTTTATGATACGGTTTCACAAAAATAGAACCACGGGGATATTAATTTCTGCCGGTGTGTTTACAGCAGTATGTTTCAGCTGTGCTGCAGCTCCGAAGGAAGTTGGTGCGGGGATGCTGGACCAGCAGGTTTCTGCAGCTGCGCAGGTTCCCTGTTGCGATACAAGTGTTGCGGTTTTGGTACCGATGGGTTCTGGCTGCACAGGATTTAATGAAGCGGTTGCCAAGAAGATTCAGGAGGCACAGGAAATGGAGCGTTGCAGAGCGGACGCAGAGCTCCTGGCGTCAATTATTTTCTGTGAAGCCGGAAATCAGTCGTTTGAAGGGCAGGTGGCAGTTGGAGCGGTGGTGCTTAACCGGATGCACAGTGATCAGTTTCCAGATTCCATGGAAGAAGTAATCTATCAGCCGGGACAGTTCGGCCCTGTATCTACCGGATGGCTGGACCGCGTCCGCCGCACCTCTGGATATACTGATTCGGCGTTAAAGGCGGCGCAGGCAGCTCTTAACGGGGAGAATCCTATTGGCAATTGTCTGTATTTTGACCAGGGCGGATCTGGGAAACAGATTGGCGCCCATTATTTTCATTGATAAGGTGTGCGAAAGTCCGGGTATTTATGTTTGACAAATCATCGGGAATTGATTAGGATGGTAAGCATAAAAAGATAAGGAAGGTAAAATGCATGTACCGGATTATGATTGTTGAAGACGACAGGATGATTGCAAATGGCCTGGCCGCGCATCTGAAGAAATGGGATTATGATGTTTTCTGTGTGGATGATTTCCGGAATATTATGCAAGATTTTGCATCCTTCCAGCCACAGCTTGTGATCCTGGATATCGGACTTCCGTTTTTCAATGGATTCCACTGGTGTCAGGAGATACGTAAGGTATCCGGTGTGCCGATTATTTTCCTGTCATCGCTGGATGATAATATGAATATCGTTATGGCTATGAATATGGGCGGGGATGAATTTATTGAAAAGCCTTTTGATCTGAATGTAGTCACTGCTAAGGTACAGGCTGTTCTTCGAAGAGCCTATGCATATCAGGGTACTTCCAATGTGATGGAATGTCAGGGAATGATGCTGAACCTGAGTGATGCGTCGCTTTTATGCGGAGAGATTAGGATAGAGCTGACGAAGAATGAGTTCCGGATTATGCAGATCCTGTTTGAAAATGCAGGGAAGATTGTATCCCGGGATGAAATTATTAATAGGCTTTGGGACAGTGATGAATTTATTGATGATAATACATTGAGCGTTAATGTGGGCAGACTGCGGAAGAAGCTGGAAGCTGCGGGGGCTGTGAATTGTATCCGGACAAAAAAGGGAATCGGATATATGGTGGAACGATGAAAATATTGAAAAGTTTTATTAGAGAGCGAATCGGAATTATTTGTCTGTACGCCGGTTTTATCGGCGTTTTTCATATTGTGTTTTTTCTGTATAATATCAGAGAAGACGCCGTCCAGTATGCATTTCTCCTGTCATTTTTATGGCTTTTACTGTATGGGACGGTATCATTCTTCCGTTACCGGAAGCATTACCAGAGCGTCTGTCAGAATGAGGCAAGGGCAGGAACCTCGGGACTGGAGCTGCCGGATCCGGAAAATGCCGTGGAAGCGGAGTACCAGTATCTTTTGAATCTTCTGGAGGAACAGAAAAGGGAATGTGAATCCAGAGAACGGATATCCAGACAGGAGATGATGGATTATTATGGAATGTGGGTTCATCAGATCAAAACTCCCATTGCCGCATTGCGGGTGATGCTGCAGTCCTGGGAGGAGGATTGCACGGCAGATAAAAGGAGTATGGAGCTTGAAGTATTTAAGATTGAACAATATGTGGAGATGGTGCTCTGTTATCTGAGGGTGGGAGATATATCTTCTGATCTGGATTTCACAGTATGCGCACTGGATTCAATTGTAAGACAGGCAATTCGGAAATATTCAAAGATGTTCATTATGAAAAAAATCCGGCTGGAATATCAGACACTGGAATATCAGGTCCTGACGGATGAAAAATGGCTGGTTTTTGTAGTGGACCAGCTGTTGTCCAATGCATTGAAATATACGAAAGAGGGAAGTATTTCTGTCTATATGGAGACACGGCATTCCAGGACGGCATTGGTAATCGAGGATACGGGAATCGGTATCCGCTCGGAAGATCTGCCTCGGGTATTTGAGCGGGGATTTACGGGATATAACGGAAGAAATGATAAAAAATCTACGGGAATTGGTCTGTATCTATGTAAGACCATTATGGACCGTCTGGGCCATGAGATCTCCATGGAATCGGAACCAGGCCAGGGGACGAAAGTCTGTCTTTATCTGGACCGTAAGAAGGAATCCTTACAATAATGTAAGTTAGCACAAGGGAAATGTCATCTACATCTATGGAAGGACATTTTCCTTTTTTCTATAATCAGTATTGTAAGAAGTAAGACACCAAGAGAAAGGACGGTAATAAAAATGGCTCTACTGGAAGTGAAAAATGTAAAAAAGATATACACCACCCGGTTTGGCGGGAATCAGGTGGAAGCGCTCCGTAATGTGAACTTTTCCGTGGAACAAAGAGAATATGTGGCGATTATGGGGGAGTCCGGATCTGGCAAGACAACGCTTCTGAACATTCTTGCAGCACTGGACCGACCCACCTCCGGGAAAATTTATCTGAAGGGCAGAGATCTGTCTGGAGTGAAGGAAAAAGAAATTGCGGCGTTTCGGAGACAGAATCTGGGATTTGTGTTTCAAGACTTTAATCTTCTGGATACGTTTTCTATTCAGGATAATATCCTGCTTCCGCTGGTACTGTCCGGGAAACGTTACCCGGAGATGGAAAAGAGGCTGATTCCTGTTGTGGAGAAACTGAAGATCGCGAATCTGCTTTCGAAGTTTCCATATGAGGTGTCCGGCGGCCAGAAACAGCGGACAGCAGTGGCCAGAGCGCTGATTACTAAACCCCAGCTGATTCTTGCAGACGAGCCCACGGGAGCTTTGGATTCCCGGGCGGCAGAAGGGCTGTTGGATCTGTTTGAGGAAATCAACGGAGACGGACAGACGATCCTGATGGTCACACACAGTGTGAAGGCAGCCAGCACGGCAAAACGGGTTCTGTTTATTAAGGATGGGGAAGTGTTTCATCAATTGTATCGCGGTAATCTGACGAATGAGCAGATGTATCAGAAGATATCTGATACACTGACGGTGCTGACTACAGGAGGTGACGGGAATGAATAGTTCCATCTATTCCAGATTGGCAGTTACAAATCTGAAAAATAACCGGAAGACGTATTTCCCCTATATTCTCACTGGAGTGCTGACAGTCATGATGTTTTACATCATGGACGCGCTTGCCGGGAGTAAGAGCTTGGGCAGAGGAACGCTGACAGAGGTGCTTCATTATGCTGTAGGAGTGATTGTTGTATTTTCCGTGATCTTTCTGTTTTATACCAACAGCTTTCTGATCAAGCAGCGGAAGAGAGAACTGGGAGTCTACAATATTCTGGGGATGGGAAAACCCCACATTTCCCGGATGCTGATGCTCGAATCACTGATCACAGGGGGAGTCAGCATTATAGGCGGAATTGCTGCCGGGATCTTGTTCAGTAAGCTTATGTTTCTGGCGTTGCTGAAAATACTGCATTATGATGTGGGAATGGAATTTGAAATATCAGCGGAAGCTGTCCGGGACACGTTGATATTATTTCTGGTCATTTTTACATTGACATTAGTGTATAATCTTATACAGATCCGGCTGACAGATCCTATTCAGCTCCTTCGTGGAAGCAGCCAGGGCGAACGAGAGCCGAAAACGAAGGCGCTAATTGCGCTGGCGGGATTCCTTTTGTTGGGGGCCGGATATGGGATCTCTCTTTCCGTGGAATCACCGCTGGCCGCCATTGCCACATTTTTTCTTGCAGTCATCTTCGTAATTCTCGGAACGTATGCCTTGTTTATTGCCGGCAGTATTGTCGTATTAAAAGCTATGCGCAAAAATAAAGGTTATTATTATCAGGCTAAGCATTTTGCATCTGTATCCGGAATGATCTACCGGATGAAACAGAATGCGGTGGGGCTTGCAAACATCTGTATATTGAGTACCATGGTTCTGGTCATGGTATCCAGTACGGCATCGCTGTATATGGGAATTGACGATATCATGAAATACCGGTTTCCGACAGATGTGGATATTACGATGGAAGATACGGATCAAGAAACAGAAGATATGCTTCTTAGGGCTATTGAGAATGAGACGGCGCCGTATGGTGTATCCATTGATCCCGATACCTGCCTTTCCTACCATGAAGGATCTCTTGCGGGTATTTTAAAGAAAGATGAACTCAGCTTGAAAGAATTGGGAAATTATGCGCTGGAAGATGCACGGGAAATTTATCTGATGCCGCTGGAAGATTATAACCAGATGGAGGGAAAGCACAGCACACTGGCTTCAGATCAGGTAATTGTATATACGACAGGCGGAATGTATGGCTATGACAGTATCATCATCAACGGAAAAGATTACCAGGTCAAAGAAGAGCCGGAAGAGATCCGGGCAGAGAAAAAGAATCAGTCCCGGGTGTTGGAAGCTATGTATATCGTAATGACAGAGGAAACCCAGATCCGGCAGATCATGGATGAGATTTATGCAAACAGTGATATGCAGGATGAGTGGCTGCAGGCCATGAATACCATTACATATCATCTGAAATTTGATTTGAAAGGGGATTCTGAAGCTTGCGAAAAGATCGAGAATACATTAGAAGAATCTGTCATGGATCAAGTACCTGGAGCATTCTGCGAGACCAAGGAAAATAAATGGGAGGAAGTTTATACGTTATATGGAGGATTGTTGTTTATCGGCATTTATCTGGGCATGATGTTCCTGATGGCTACGGTGCTGATTATCTATTATAAACAGATATCCGAAGGCTATGAGGATAAGGAACGGTATCAGATTATGCAGAAGGTCGGCATGGACCAGCGGGAAGTGAAACGTTCCATCCGAAGCCAGGTGGTAACCGTGTTTTTTCTGCCTCTTGTTATGGCAGTACTGCACATTGTGGTAGCATTTCAGGTGATTGAAAAAATACTAGTAACGCTGGGATTTGTAAATTCAACCTTATTTTTGATCTGCACAGCAGTATCGATTGCCATCTTTGCAATATTCTATGGAATTGTCTATATGTTGACTGCAAAGGAATATTATCGGATCGTCAGATGGTAGGGAATACCTTCGACGTTGGAGTAAAGAAATAGTCAGTTAATAAAAAATAAATGAAAAGAGTATTGGTTCCTTGAGGTATAATGATTTCGACGAAAAAATAAAAACCGAAAGGAGTACCAATACTCATGGATATTATAACATTAATTCAGGTTCTTGTCAGCGGATTGCTCAATGCTCAGG
>CASEIR010000014.1 GCA_949287925.1 uncultured Lachnospiraceae bacterium | reverse complement strand
GTATGATGTTCAAAATAATGGGTAATGATCTCCCGGTCGGCAAGCTCCGGTCGTTTAAACGGTATTTCTGTCATAAAATATTCTACCTTCTTTTCATGAATGTTAACAGTTGCCTATATACGTTCAATAGTATAACATACTCTTTCTCTTTTTTTCTATCTTTTTTCACCGGTTCTCTCAGTTACGTCTCCTTGTTTCTCCAGCAAATGCTCTGATTTTCCGGCATCTGATATGCGATCAGTTCCATACCAGACAGATCCTCCTTAAACATATCCACTGCCTGAATCTGGTAATTCTCATACGTCTTACAGTAGTAAACACCTTGTTCCGGACTGATACAGCAGGAATAAGTGGTAATATCGTTTCTTCCCTCTTCTGTTCTGACAGAACCTCTTACCATACCGACTCCGTCCAGGATGTGAAAGAACTGTGTGACATCTCCATATTTTCCCTTGCTGCTGACAGAATTCCACCTCAGGAACACTGCCTTTACAAACCGCGACGCTGGTGAGAAATCCCCTGGAAGTCCGAAACTTCCCAGGCCCTGTCCAAAAGGTTTCAAGTCCAGTTCTTTGCAAAACTGGTTTGTGGGACTCTCTGAAGTTACGTTCAGATACTGCTTTACATTTTCCATGTGAAAAGGAAACGGCGGATTATTGGTCAATACTCCATAGGGGTTCTGATAAATATGAAGGCCGTCTTTCATAGGCTCTATTACATAACAAGTCTTCCGGTCGGCCAGCATCCAGTGCAGCGGAGCAGGCGGCATTGTTTCTGCAAATGCTTTTCCTGTGACCACAACCTTCCTCAGGTATTCTGCCGCATCTTCCGCATTGGAAAACCTTCGCAATATCCACGGGATTATTTCATAGGATGCTATGTTTTCTTTTCCAGTAGTTTCCTCATGATACACCGCATTTTCAGGAAAATTTAATCCCGCCATACAAAGGCCCTTTTCATTGGCCGCCTCCGCATACAGGGGATAGTGGTCTGTGATATTCGCCATTCCAATCATAGCAAAATGATTTTGCCCATCCTCATTCCCTTCAAAAGGGAAACGATAATTTCTCGGCGTTATAACAATCTGTTCTCCAAAAGAATATTCCAGATCCAGGTTCCTTCCAAAGTAAAATTCATCCGTCTGATAAGTAATACATGTACACATAAATAATCTGTGCTCCTTTCTGCCTACTATCATAGACGATTCCCGGAAATGCTACATTTCATTCTCACAGAAGAGATTTCCTCTATTTATCGCATACTGTCCGCGTATTGACACCTTCCTTTTCCATCTGCTATCATGTACTTGCAAATACATATTCTGTATTTATCTTTTTTCTTCCGCAATATCGCGGAACTATTCCAAACTTCAAAAACAAAATCTGTATCGCAGGATCTGAAAATGCCGGGAATGGCAGAAGGATTCTCCTCCTTTCTTTTCTCAAATTCTCCTTGGCTTTTCAGAGAAAAAGCAATACAATGAAAGGAGAAAACTATGCAAAAAAGGAATCTTGAAGAGCTGAATCTACTGGATGATTTTCTGATGGGAAGCGTGTTAAGCTACCCGGGGATCGGCCCGGAAGTATGCCGGAGAATGGTATCCATTATCCTGAACCGGGAAATCAAACAGATCCGGATCATTCCCCAGAAAGTGTATTTTGGCGCAGACACAGACAAACACGGCATCCGCCTGGACGTTTATGCAGAAGAAAAAGCAGATGACCTAAATACGGTTTATGATATCGAACCTGACAAAGACGGAAGAGAATCTCTGCGTCTGGCATTGCCTAAACGGGCCCGCTTCTACCATGCAAAGATAGACGCAGACAGTCTGGCATCCGGGGAAGATTACGGGAAACTGAAAAATGTAATTGTGATCTTTATATGTCCCTATGATCCTTTTCAGTTAAACCGTATGGTCTACACGATCAAAAGCTGCTGCGTGGAGGAACCGGGTCTTGTTTATGAAGACGGAGCCAGAACCATATTTCTATATACGAAGGGAATAAAAGGAAATCCGCCGGCGGAACTTCAACGGCTTTTGCAGTATCTGGAAGATTCCAGGGAAGAGAATGCAAAGGATGCGGATCTCATGGCCATCCATCAGATGGTCCAGAAAGTGAAGCATGACAGGGAGGTGTCACTGGAGTATATGAAAATATTTGAACGGGAGCGTCTGATACGTGAGGACGGTTATGCAAGTGGCAAAGAAGCAGAATTGGTAGAGATCATCCGCCGGAAACAGCAGACGGGACTTTCTGCGGATGACATCGCAGAATGGCTGGAACTGGATAAGAAGTATGTTGAAAAAGTAATGAAACTCAAGGAGTTATCATGATCAAAGTAACGTATATCGGTCACAGCGGCTTCTGGGTGGAATGGCCGGACTGTATATGGCTGTTTGATTATTACGAAGGAAAACTTCCGAACGTTCCACCAGAGAAACCTTTGTACATATTTGTATCTCATTTCCATGCAGACCACTTTAATCCTGCCATTTTTCAGATTCAGGCCCATGCGGGTGCGACTTATATTCTATCTCACGATGTCCTTCGCCACAGGAAGATCTCTCCGGAAGAACTTCCAAAGGATCTGTATACAATGCGTCCCGGCCAGGAACTGTCTCTCATGAATGGACAGCTTCTGATCCGTACGC
>CASEIR010000013.1 GCA_949287925.1 uncultured Lachnospiraceae bacterium | reverse complement strand
TCACGGATTCCCGTCGCGTAAGACCCGGACATCAATGCCACTTATCAAGGGCAGCTCTGCAAAGCTGTGCCCTCCGCGCAATATCACCCCTGCTATAGCGGATTGCAGGTTCAAGGTACCGCTAACACCCCGGCTGCACGAGCTTTAATTTTACCCTAATCTGGAGGAAAAGTCAAGATATGAAGATACTTTTGACAGCAATAAATGCAAAATATATCCATTCTAACCTTGCAGTTTACAGCCTGAAGGCTTATGCCGGGGATCCGGATGTAGAGATTGCAGAATATACCATCAATCAGCCACAGGACGAGATCTTGATGGATCTGTATGAAAAAGGCCCGGATATTCTTGCCTTCTCCTGCTATATCTGGAATCTGGAATATGTGGAACGTCTGGTGCGCACGTTTTCCAGGCTGTGTCCGGATACACAGATCTGGCTGGGAGGACCGGAGGTGTCTTATGATGCCCGGCAGGTGCTGGACAGGCTTCCCGGGGTAACCGGCGTGATGAAGGGGGAGGGAGAAGAGACCTTCCGTCAGCTGTGCGGGGCCTGGCACAAAGGAACACCCCATTATGAAGCGGTCAGCGGGATTACCTGGCGGCAGGAAGACGGAGAAATCCGGGAGAACCCATGGAGACCGGCGCTGGATCTGGACCAGATCCCGTTTGTGTACGACGATACGGATCCATTTCAGAATAAGATCATCTATTATGAATCCAGCAGAGGGTGTCCTTTTTCCTGCAGCTATTGCCTGTCATCGGTGGATAAAAGGCTCAGGTTCCGGAGTACAAACCTGGTAAAAAAGGAATTGCAGTATCTGATAGACCGGGAGATCCCCCTGGTGAAGTTCGTGGACCGGACATTCAACTGCAGCCATGAGCATGCGCTGGAGATCTGGAGATATATCCGGGATCATGACAAGGGGAAGACGAATTTTCATTTTGAGGTTGCAGCAGACCTTTTGAACGAAGAGGAACTGGAACTGCTTGCCTCCATGCGTCCGGGACTGGTTCAGCTGGAAATCGGAGTGCAGTCGGTGAATCCGGATACCATTCGGGAGATCCGCAGAGTCATGAATTTTGATCGGGTGAGGGAGGTGACTGCCAGGATCCGGGAACAGAGAAATATCCACCAGCATCTGGATCTGATCGCAGGGCTTCCTTATGAAGATCTGGAAAGCTTTCGTTATTCATTCGACATGGTCTATGATCTGAAGCCGGATCAGCTGCAGCTGGGATTTCTCAAAGTCCTGAAAGGATCTTATATGGAGGAGCAAAAGGAAGCTTATGGCCTGGTGCATCAGGAATATCCGCCCTATGAGGTCCTATATACCAGATGGATCTCTTATGAAGACATCATCTGTCTGAAAGGGATAGAAGAGATGGTGGAGGTGTATTATAACAGCAGCCAGTTTACACATACGATGGAAGCGTTGGAGCAGGAATTTACATCTGCATTTGATATGTACAGAGAATTGTGGATGTTCTACCGCAGAGAGGGATATGCAAAGGTGCAGCACCGGCGCAGCGCCAGGTATGAGATCCTGCTTAGGTTTCTGCAAACTGCGCGGCCGCAGAAGCTGGAAAGATACCGGGAACTGTTGGTGTATGATTATTATCTGCGGGAAAACGCAAAGTCCAGACCTGAATTTGCAGGAGAGTCCCGGATTACGACAGGGGAACTCCGGGAATTCTATGCCCTGGAAGAAGTAAGGAGGAAATACCTTCCGGGGTATGAGAATTATGATAAAAACCAGATGCGTAAGATGACACATCTGGAATATTTTCCCCTTGCGAGAAAATATGTTCTTTTTGACTATCTGCAAAAAAATCCGTTGAATCAAGAGGCAAGAACTTGTATGATAGATAAAGAGAAGGAGGATTTTTGATGGACTTTCATAATAAAAAAGTAAGAAAGGCAATATCTGTCGTGATCCTGGCCGTGATCCTGGCTATGGTTCTGATGATGATCGTGCCTTATGTGATTGTTTAGGATCGGAAGAATTGTTTGAGAGATTAGAGGGAAGTGTATGACAGAGAGACGGCTGAAAGACAGAATGAGGCAGAACCGGAGAAAAGCAAAGAAACGGCTGAGAAGAAAGCTGATTTTTGCGGGCCTTATTGCTGTGTTTGTTCTATTGATCGTTCTTTGCGTATACCTGGGCCTGAGAAGTTATGTGAACCGCATTCCGGAAGATCAGATCCTGGACAATGTATTCATCGGAACGGTGGAAGTGTCCGGGATGAGTCGGGAAGAAGCGAAAACAGCAGTGGAAAGCCATTACCAGGAACATCTGGGATATACGGCTGTTCTTCGGGTGCAGGATGAATCGGCGGAAGCAACGATGGAAGAGTTGGGTCTGAAAGCTGTAGACCTGGACGGGCTGGTAGAAGAAGCGCTGGATTATGGCAGGTCGGGGTCGGTGTGGAGCCGGTTTAAGAAGATCCGGGGACTGAAAAAAGAAAAAGCAGTGATTGAGGAGAATTTTTCCCTGAATGAGGAAACGGCGAAGGCCGTCTTGAATGAACGGGTCGCGCCGCTTGCGGCCGGAGCGCAGAATGCTTATATTGAACGGTCCGCAGACGGTTTCCAGGTCGTGGATGAAAAGGAAGGCTATTCTATTGATATCGACGCGTCGATTGCCAACATTGAAACTTATATTAATGGGAAATGGGATCATGATAATTTTGAAGTTGAGATGGTACTGGTCAAACAAGAGCCGGAGATTCGGGCGGCAGATCTGGAGAGTATTGAAGACGAGCTGGGAACCTTTTCTACCAATGCCGGAGGAGGGGACCGGTGGCAGAACCTGAGCACAGGAGCCAGCAAGCTGAACGGGACCATCCTGATGCCAGGAGAAAGCCTGTCCGTTTATGAGAAGACGGCGCCGTATGACGAGGAACACGGGTATGTGGCGGCTGGTTCTTACGAGAACGGCCAGGTGGTGGATTCTTACGGAGGAGGAATCTGCCAGGTGTCTACCACATTATATAACGCAGTTCTGAATGCGGAACTGCAGGTGGATAAGCGGTATCCCCATTCCATGCTGGTCAGCTATGTGAAACCATCCAGGGACGCGGCAATTGCGGAAGGAGTTCTTGACTTCGTATTTACCAATAGTTATGATACGCCGATTTATATTGCAGGTGAGATTGACGATGCTAACGAACTGCGGTTTACGATTTATGGAAAAGATACCAGGCCGGAGGGCCGGACGGTGGAATATATCAGTGAGACGCTGGAGACGGAAGAGTACGGGATTGTGTACAAAGAGGATCCGGAAGCGGATCTTGGCAGTATGAAATACGAAGGCAGTCCCCATACGGGGGTAAAAGCGCAGCTCTGGAAAGTAGTTTATCAGGATGGAGTGGAAGAATCTAGAGAAGTGATCAATCACAGCACTTACGCTAAATCAGATCAGGTGATTAAGGTGGGGACGGCTTCGGATGATCCGGCCAAAACCAAGCTGGTGCAGGACGCCATTGCGACCCAGGATCAGGCTAAGATCAATGCGGCGATCAGCCAGGCACAGTCTTTGTAGGCGGGAGAGGAACGATGATGAGATATCATATGCAGCCAGGGATGGCTGTCAGCGAAACAGTAACAGTCTATGGTCATTCAAACCGGCTGCCGGTCTATGCGCTGGCATCTGGTCTGAACGCGCTGGCCCTGGACGGAGTTGTACGTGCGCAGGCGGAGATGCAGCTTGTGGTTCCGCCTTCTGTTCCAGGAGAGTGGCTTGGAGCTGCGGAACGGGAATTCCGGAGTATCTGTAACTGGAAAGGAGTAACTGTCAGCCCGGTCCGGATCCGGAAGAACCCGATGGCGGCAGTGCCTTGCGCGGTGGTTACGGTTCTTGCCTGCGGAGAAGACCTTCCAGAAGAAAAACAGGTATGTCCGGGCTGTGAGATTGTGCTGGCGGGCTGGACTGGTATGGAAGGAATGCTGCGGATTCTGGAAGAAAGAGAAGCGGAATTAGGACAAAGATTTTCCCGGCCTTTTCTGGAACGGATACGGGAATATGAGACAGAACTCTTCCTGGGAGAGAGATTTTTAAAGGAAGACAGGGAGGAGATCCTATATGGCTGCCAGATCGCGGACGGAGGGGTTCTGGCAGCGCTGTGGAACCTGGCGCGGGATTTAAGGGCCGGATTGAATCTGGATCTGAAAATGTTTCCGCTGTTGCAGGAGACCATCGAAGTCTGCGAATATTACCGGATCAATCCTTATCAGCTGACATCCGCAGGCGCGTTTCTTCTGGCTGTTGAAGACGGAGCCGCGCTGGCGGAGCGGATGGGAGGGAGGGGAATTCCCTGCAGTGTGATCGGCCGGGTGACAGATAACCGGGACAAGATTATCCGTAACGGAGAAGAGATCCGGTATATTGACCGTCCGGCTCCGGACGAGATGTGGAAGGTATTAGAGATCGAAAAAGGAGACGGAAGCTAACCGTTTCCTTTTTGTTTATAATGGATAAAGGATATAAAAAGAAGAGAAAAAAATGATACATTTTTAACAAGAATGTATATTGACGAAAGACTATAATGTTATTTAATATGTTTATATAGGAGGGAACCATATGTTGAATATTGTACTGCTTGAACCGGAAATTCCTGCCAATACCGGAAATATAGGAAGAACCTGTGTTGCGGCCGGCGCCAGGCTTCATCTGATCGAGCCGTTAGGCTTCCGGCTCAATGAGAAGAATCTGAAACGTGCGGGGATGGATTACTGGAAGGATCTGGATGTGAGAACTTATATTAATTATGAGGATTTTCTGAACCAGAATCCCGGTGCAAAGATCTATATGGCGACGACTAAAGCGGCAAAAGTCTATACAGAGGTCCGGTATGAACCGGACTGTTATATTATGTTCGGAAAAGAAAGCGCAGGTATACCAGAAGAGATTCTGGTAAAACATAAAGACACCTGTATAAGGATTCCGATGATCGGTAATATCCGCTCTCTGAATCTTGGAAATTCCGCCGCAATCGTTTTGTATGAAGCGCTGCGGCAGAATGGGTTTGCGGGAATGAATCTGGAAGGACATCTTCACAGGTTAAAATGGGAAAATATGCAGGAATAATTGCAAGATTATTCATACAATTGTATATTCACCAGAACTGAGAGAACCTAAAAAAACAATAAATTTCTAGACTTTTGACGAAAACCATATTATAATCTTAACTACAAGAAAGAAAGAACAACAATTGAGAGAGGTGGTGAACAGATGGTAGAGGAAACCATTCAGACCATCAAGGAAACGGAGAATGAGGCAGAAGAGATCTTGAAGAAAGCGGATGCAGAATGCGCCGGAATCCTTGAAGAGGCAGCCACGAAGGCAGGAGAGCTGAAAGAACAGGCCGTTGCGGAAGCAAAGGCGAAGGCTGATGCCGATCTGTCGTCAGCAAAGGAAGCCGGAGAAGTTGCGATGCAGAAAGCTTTGCATGATACAGAGACTGAAATTGCATCTCTGAAACAAGAAGCGGCCGCAAGGGAAGAAGAAGCGGTGGCCGCAGTGATCAAAGACCTTGTCTGACTTGTTTTGATGGAAAGAGAAGCCAAAAATCTAACAGAAAAGGAGGGATAAGGTTATGGCAGTATTGCAGATGCAACGAATAAGTATCTGCGCGCTGAAGAAAGACCGCAAAGCAATTCTCGAGAAGATCCAGGCGCTGGGAGTGATGGAGATGAACCAGATTGCCGGAGAAGAAGAAGGATTTGAGAAAATGGATACCCAAAGCGCCAGACAGAGTTTCGAGAAGATGGCGAACATTTCGGAATCAGCTCTGGCAGTGCTGGACAGTTACGCTCCTGAGAAGCAATCCATGCTGGCGGGACTGGAAGGGAAGAAACTGGTGGATCCGGATGTATTTTCCCAGGTGGCAGCCGGACGAGACGCATCCATCCGCAAGGCAAACCGTCTGGTCGCATGCAGCAAGGAGATCGCGGAGCAAAAAGCAGGTATTCTGAAGCTGGAGAACCAGATGGAGGCTTTGGTTCCATGGCTGGATCTGGACGTGCCTATGAATTATACGGGTACAGAAAAGACGGATATGATTCTTGGAACGCTTCCGGGAGAACTGACATTGGAAGACGTCTATGGACAGATTGCAAAGAACAGCCAGCAGACAGAGGCCGTGGACGTACACATTGTCCACAAGGATAAGGATGCTGTCTATCTGGCAGTATTCTGCCTGAAGACAGATTCTGCAGCTGTGGAGGATGCCTTGAGAGCGGCTGGATTCGCGAGGCCGTCGCAGACGGCTGATAAGACGCCGGCGTTGAAGACGCAAGAGCTGGAAGCAGAGATCGGTAAGCTGAACCGAAGGATCCAGGAAATTGAAGAAGAGATCCGCGGGTATGCTGGAGACAGGGAAGAGCTGCGTATGGTGGGAGACTACTTCCGGATGCGCGCCCGCAAGTATGAGGTGCTGGGAACTCTGCCACAGTCACAGAGAACGTTTGTGATCAGTGGGTATATTCCTGCGAAAGCAGTAGAATTGATGAAGAAAGCTATCGGGGAGAAATATGACTGTGTGATTGATGTAGAGGATCTGAAAGAAGAGGAAGAGCCTCCAGTCATTTTGCAGAATAATTCCTTTTCTTCTTCTGTGGAAGGAGTTCTGGAGTCCTATGGCCTTCCGCATAAGGGAGAATTCGACCCGACCACCATCATGTCGTTCTTCTACGTGTTTTTCTTCGGTATGATGTTATCGGATGCCGCGTATGGAGCGATTATTGCGATTGCCTGTTTCGTAGCGCTGAAAAAATTCCCGCGTATGAGCAGCGGTATGCATAAGTCGATTAAGATGTTTATGTTCTGCGGAATTTCCACGGTGGTGTGGGGCATCTTGTTTGGCGGATATTTCGGAGATGTGGTGGATGTGGTGAGCCGGGTATTCTTCGGAAAAGAAGTGACGGTGCCGGCATTGTGGTTTGCACCGCTGAATAATCCGATGAAACTTCTGATCTATTCTATGGCGTTCGGATTGGTACATCTGTTTGTTGGTTTGGGAATCAAAGGGTATATGCTGATCAAGGACGGCCAGGTTCTGGACTTTTTCTGTGATGTGGTGCTGTGGTACGCATTTTTGATCGGATTGATTCTGATGCTGATACCGACGGATATCTTTGCATCCATCGCGCAGACGCAGATCGTATTTCCGCCAGCGCTGAATACAGTTGCAAAAGCTCTTGCAATAATTGGAGCTGTGGGGCTGCTTCTGATGTCGGGACGGGCGAATAAGAATCCGGTGCTCCGGATCGCCCTTGGCGCGTATGATATTTATAATATTACGGGATGGCTCAGCGATGTGTTGTCTTATTCCCGTCTCCTTGCCCTGGGACTTGCTACCGGAGTTATCGCGTCGGTTGTCAACCAGATGGGCAGCATGCTGGGCAAGAGCGTGGCGGGCGTCATCCTGTTCGTGGTGGTGTTTATCGTAGGACATACGCTGAACCTGGCCATTAACCTGCTGGGCGCCTATGTGCATACGAACCGTCTTCAGTTTGTGGAATTCTTCGGGAAATTCTATGAAGGCGGCGGCAGACCATTTGAACCATTTGAAACGGATACAAAATATGTAGATATTAAGGAGGAAACTTTATCATGAGTATATGGGAAAATTTAGGACTGGTTTATGCTCTTCTGGGCGCGGCAGTAGCGGTATTTCTTGCGGGCGCAGGTTCAGCGCTTGGCGTTGGTATTGCAGGACAGGCAGCATCTGGCGTTGTAACGGAAGATCCAAGTAAATTCGCAAAGGTTCTGATCATGCAGCTTCTGCCTGGTACACAGGGAATTTACGGACTGCTGGTTGGATTCCTGACATTGTCCAAGATCGGCCTTCTGGGCGGCGGCGCGGCAGACTTAAGCCCGGAAACGGGACTTCTGATCCTGGCAGCATGCCTGCCTGTCGGAATCGTGGGCCTGATCTCCGGTAAATCCCAGGGACAGACTTCTGCGGCAGCTATCGGTATTGTGGCAAAGAAGCCGGAGCAGTTCGGTAAAGCGATGCTCTTCCCGGCGATGGTTGAGACTTACGCGATCCTTGCACTTTTGATTTCTATCCTGGCTGTAACAGCAATTCCGGTATAATCACAGAGACGGTATTATTATAGATAGGAAATAATCAAAAAGGAGTGCAAGGGCTTATGACTGGATTAGAAAAGATGAAAAGTCAGATCCTGGATGAAGCAAGAGCGGCTGCGGCGGATAAGATCGCGGAGGCGAAGGCTCAGGCCGATGAGATGATTCAGACGGCGGAAGCGGAAGCTGCCAGGAAAGCGGAAAGCATCTCCCAGAAATCCAAGGCAGAGGTGGCCAATTATCAGGAGCGCGTGGCATCTTCCATCGACCTGAAGAGGAGGACGGAGATCCTGAAAGCAAAACAGGAGGTCATCGCTGAGGTTTTGGAACGGGCATATGAGAAGATGAATACTATGGGGCAGCAGGAGTATTTTGCCATGCTGCTGAAGATGGTGGATAAGTATGCCCTGGATCAGGAGGGAGAGATCTGCTTCTCAGCAGCGGATCTGACCAGACTGCCGGCGGGATTTGAAGCGGAGGTTGAGAAGATCGCTGCTGCCAGAGGCGGAAGCCTGAAGGTATCCCGGGAAGGCAGGAAGATTGAAAGTGGGTTTATTCTCATATATGGCGGCATTGAGGAAAACTGTACGCTGCAGGCGATGTTTGACGCCAGGAGAGACGAACTGTCCGACCGGGTGAACCGGTTGATATTTGCGTAACCAGATGGGAGGAATAACATGAGTGAACAGTATACCTATGCGGTTGCGCGAATCCGTGCCCTGGAGGTGGCTTTGTTCTCCAACAGTACGATCGACCAGCTGATCGCCTGCCAGGATTACGGGCAGTGCCTGCAGTTTCTGGAAGAGAAGGGCTGGGGCGATGCAGAGTCGTCCGGCAATGCAGAGGCGATCCTTAACAGAGAGGAAGAGAAGATTTGGCAGGTGGTGCGGGAGCTTTCCATTGATATGGACAATTTCGATGTGCTCTCTTATCCGAAGCTCTTTCACAATCTGAAGGCTGCGATCAAGGAGGTATGCACCGAAGAGACAAACAGGCACATCTTTTATGACGATGTGTCGATCCCGGGCAACGTGATGCTGGAGATCGTTCGGGAGAAGGAATTCTTCAGACTTCCCGCTAATATGCAGCATGCGGCGGAGGAAGCATATGAGGCGCTGCTTCATACCAGGGACGGCCAGCTGTGCGATGTGATCATTGACCGGGCGGCACTGGAGGCGATCTATGAAGCCGGAAAGAATGCAAAGGCGGATATCATCCGTGATTACGCGGAATCCACGGTTGCAGTCGCGGATATCAAGATTGCAGTGCGTTCGCAGCAGACCGCGAAAACGATAGATTTTATGAAACGGGCAATGGCAGAATGCCAGAGCGTCAGCGTGGATCAGTTATCGAAGGCAGCGCTGAACGGCATGGACGCCATTCGGGATTATCTGATGGGAACCGCCTACGCGGGCGGGGCAGAAGCGCTGGCGGAATCGCCGTCGGCCTTCGAACGGTGGTGCGACAACCGTATCATCCAGACCATCAGTCCCCAGAAGTATCAGGCATTTACCATAGGACCTGTAATCGCCTATGTAATTGCAAGACAAAATGAGATTAAGACGGTACGAATCATTCTTTCCGGCAAGCTGAACGAATTACCGGATGATTCAATCCGAGAAAGGGTAAGGGAGATGTATGTATAAGATAGCAGTGTTGGGCGACTATGACAGTATCTACGGCTTCGCCACACTGGGAGTGGATACGTTTCCCGTTATGACCCAGGAGGAGGCCGGTACAAGATTACACCAGCTGGCATCTCAGGGATATGGCATAATCTATATCACGGAGGCAATGGCGGCGGAATTGAAGCACGATATCATGAGGTATCAGGATCAGCTGCTCCCGGCTATTATCCAGATTCCGGGAATATCCGGCAACACGGGCGATGGAGTCCGGGGTGTGAAGAAGTCGGTGGAGCAGGCAGTCGGATCTGATATCCTGTTCAGTAACTAAGAAAGTAGAGGTGATTCGTCCATTATGAGTACAGGTACGATCAAAAAAGTAGCGGGACCTCTGGTCATCGCGTCTGGAATGCGCGATGCCAACATGTCTGACGTTGTACGTGTAAGTAAGCAGCGTCTGATTGGAGAGATCATCGAGATGCACGGTGACGAGGCATCCATCCAGGTATATGAAGAGACATCGGGACTGGGCCCCGGAGAACCGGTAGAGTCCACAGGAGCCCCCATGTCTGTAGAACTGGGACCAGGCCTGATCACCAGCATTTACGATGGAATTCAGCGTCCCCTTGACGATATTATGAAAGTATCGGGAAACAACCTGAAGCGAGGCGTTGAGGTTGCGTCCCTGAAACGAGATAAGAAATGGAACTTCGTTCCGGTGGCAAAAGCCGGAGATGAAGTGGAAGCGGGCGATGTGCTGGGCACGGTACAGGAGACCGCAGTTGTAGAGCAGAAGATTATGGTTCCTTACGGAATCACAGGAACGGTAAAGGAAATTAAAGCCGGAGAATTTACGGTGGAAGAAGTGGTAGCGGTGATCGCTACGAAGGACGGAGACAAAGAGTTGACCATGATGCAGAAATGGCCGGTGCGCCGGGGCCGTCCGTATGTGAAGAAGCTGCCGCTGGATGCGCCGCTGATCACAGGCCAGCGTGTCGTAGATACCTTCTTCCCCATCGCCAAGGGCGGTGTGGCAGCCGTTCCCGGACCCTTCGGAAGTGGAAAGACAGTTATCCAGCATCAGCTGGCGAAATGGGCCGAGGCTGACATCGTGGTCTATATCGGATGCGGCGAGCGTGGAAATGAGATGACTGACGTTCTGAACGAGTTCCCGGAACTGAAAGACCCGAAGACAGGACGGTCTTTGATGGAGCGTACCGTGCTGATCGCCAATACGTCGGATATGCCGTTTGCGGCCCGTGAGGCGTCCATCTATACCGGTATCACGATCGCGGAGTATTTCCGTGATATGGGATATTCCGTAGCGCTGATGGCAGATTCTACTTCCCGTTGGGCCGAGGCCCTTCGTGAGATGTCCGGACGTCTGGAAGAGATGCCAGGTGAGGAAGGTTATCCTGCGTATCTGGGTTCCCGTCTGGCAGAGTTCTATGAGAGGGCCGGGCGTGTGGTTTCCCTTGGGAAGGATCAAAGAGAAGGTTCTCTGTCCGTAATCGGAGCCGTATCGCCTCCGGGCGGTGACACGTCGGAGCCGGTATCCCAGGCAACCCTGCGTATCGTAAAGGTATTCTGGGGACTGGATTCCAATCTGGCGTATAAGAGACATTTCCCGGCGATCAACTGGCTGACCAGCTATTCTTTGTATCTGGATAATATGAAGAACTGGTTTAATGAAGAAGTGGCTCCTGACTGGATGGAAGACCGTCAGAAGATGATGAGTCTTCTGCAGGACGAGGCGGAACTGGAAGAAATCGTTCAGATGGTTGGTATGGATGCCCTGTCGCCGGCGGATCGTCTGAAGATGGAAGCGGCCAGATCCATCCGTGAGGACTTCCTGCATCAGAACTCGTTCCATGAGGTGGATACCTATACGCCGCTTCGGAAACAGTATCTGATGATGAAGCTGGTAATGGCATTCTATGAGCTGTCATCCGATGCCCTGAATCAGGGAGCTTCCATGAAAGCTTTGCTTGGAATGGAAGTCAGAGAACGGATCGGCCGTTATAAATATACCACGGTGGAGAATATCGAGACCGAGTATGAGAAGATCATGAACGAACTTCATGCAGAGATTGCAGGTGCGTTCGGGAAGGAGGACTTCTAATTATGCCAAAGGAATATAGAACCATACAGGAAGTTGCCGGACCACTGATGATGGTAAAAGGTGTGGAAAACGTGGCCTATGACGAGCTGGGCGAGATTGAGCTTGCCAACGGCGAAAAACGCCGTTGTAAGGTACTGGAGGTTGACGGCGACACGGTAGTCGTACAGCTTTTTGAAAATGCCAGCGGTATCAACTTGAGCAACAGTAAAGTGCGTTTTCTGGGACGGAGCATGGAGCTTGGCGTATCTGGTGATATGCTTGGCCGTGTCTTCGATGGATTGGGCCGCCCCATTGACGACGGACCGGAGATTCTACCAGAGGAGCGCAGAGATATTAACGGTCTGCCTATGAACCCGGCAGCCCGTGTATACCCGGAGGAGTTTATCCAGACCGGTGTGTCCGCCATTGACGGACTGAACACTCTGGTCCGCGGCCAGAAGCTTCCGATCTTCTCCTGTTCTGGTCTGCCGCATTCCCAATTAGCGGCGCAGATCGCCAGACAGGCGAAGGTACGCGGAACGGATGAGAATTTCGCCGTAGTATTTGCCGCTATGGGTATTACCTTCGAAGAATCTAACTTCTTCATTGAGTCATTCAAGGAAACAGGAGCTATCGACCGTACGGTCCTGTTCATCAACCTGGCCAACGACCCTGCTGTAGAGCGTATTTCCACGCCGCGTATGGCGCTGACCGCAGCCGAGTATCTGGCATTCGAAAAAGATATGCACGTACTGGTCATCCTGACTGATATTACCAATTATGCAGACGCCCTTCGTGAAGTATCTGCAGCGAGGAAGGAAGTTCCCGGACGCCGTGGATATCCCGGATACATGTATACTGACCTTGCTCAGATGTATGAAAGAGCCGGACGTCAGAGAGGTAAGACCGGAAGTATTACTATGATCCCGATTCTGACCATGCCGGAGGATGACAAGACTCATCCGATCCCGGACCTGACCGGATATATTACCGAGGGCCAGGTTATCCTGAGCCGTGACCTTTACAGAAAAGGCCTGCAGCCGCCCATCGACGTACTGCCGTCCCTGTCCCGTCTGAAAGACAAGGGTATTGGTGAAGGCAAGACCAGAGCGGACCATTCCAATACTATGAACCAGCTCTTTGCTGCATATTCCCGTGGAAAAGACGCGAAAGAGCTTATGACCATCCTGGGAGAAGCTGCCCTGACTGAGATCGACCTGATCTACGCGCAGTTCGCGGACGCATTCGAGAAGGAATATGTATCCCAGGGCTATAATACTGACCGCTCCATCGAGGAGACTCTGGAGATTGGCTGGAAACTGTTATCCATGCTGCCAAGAGCAGAGCTGAAACGAATCGACGACAAATACCTAGATTTATATTATGGAAAGCAATAAGC
>CASEIR010000012.1 GCA_949287925.1 uncultured Lachnospiraceae bacterium | reverse complement strand
TTGACCGACCGACTTTCGTGCCAGAACTCTTAATTCTGCCGCCTGTTCCTTTTTGAAATGACCGTGGGAAGTCTTTGTAAGGAGAGCAGCAAGATGGGTCAGATGCATGGAAGCAATGGCTTTAGCTGTCGGCGCTTCTTTCAGGAGCGCATAGACAGATTTCTGATGCAGGCCGGATTTGAAAAAGTACTGAAGTTCCTGGGAGCAGCTGCGGCAGGAATTGCGGCAGTACTTGTGCTTCGAAAAAGAAGAAACCGGTAAAAGAACCGGAAATCAGCGATGATAAGACAGGCAGTTTCAATAAAAATTGAAGCTGCCTGTTTTTGTCAAAACAAACTGCCGCCATACTTTTGCATTGATAATGAATGACCGATGTGGTAGTATGGGAGAGTATTATTATGAAACTGAGTCAACAATATGATAGGATAGGAGTGTTGTCATATGTGTGGAATCGTTGGATTTACCGGGGAGCGTCAGGCGGCCCCGATTCTGCTGGACGGACTGTCTAAGCTGGAGTACCGCGGTTATGATTCTGCGGGTCTCGCAGTCCGGGACGGCGATAAGATGGCTGAGGTGGTGAAGGCGAAAGGACGTCTTACGAATCTGGTCGAGAAGACGGATGAAGGGAGAGCGCTGGTGGGCACCTGTGGAATCGGCCACACCCGCTGGGCGACGCATGGAGAACCCAGTGTGATCAATGCACATCCCCATGTGTCCGGCAATTGTAAACGTTCTGGTTCCGGAGAAGTGGAGTCGGAAGTAGTTGGAGTTCACAACGGAATTATTGAGAATTATCAGGAACTGAAAGAAAAGCTTCTGAAACATGGATATGTATTTTATAGCCAGACGGATACAGAAGTGGTAGTGAAACTGGTGGATTACTATTATAAAAAATATAAGATGGGTCCCATCGATGCAATTGCGAAAACCATGGTGCGCGTACGGGGATCCTATGCGCTGGAGTTGATGTTTGCAGATTATCCGGGAGAGATCTGGGTGGCCCGTAAAGACAGTCCGATGATCATCGGGATCGCGGACGGAGAGACCTATGTGGCTTCTGATGTGCCTGCTATCTTGAAGTATACGCGCAATGTATACTATATCGGGAATCTGGAATTTGCGAAGCTGACGCCCGGAGAAGCCCATTTCTATAATCTGGACGGTGATGAAGTCGAGAAAGAGACGACGGAGATTAAATGGGATGCGGAATCTGCTGAGAAAGCTGGATTTGAGCATTTTATGATCAAGGAGATCCACGAACAGCCGAAAGCCGTATTGGATACTCTGAATGCAGTGATAAAGGAAGACCGCATCGATCTGTCGGAGACGGGGCTTTCTGATGAAGTATTAAAGGAGATGGAACAGATCTATATCGTAGCCTGCGGCTCTGCGTGGCATGTGGGTATGGAAGTGCAGTATGTGATCGAGGATCTGGCCCAGGTGCCGGTCAGAGTGGAACTGGCGTCTGAGTTCCGTTACCGGAAGATGCCTTTGAATCCAAACGCTCTGGTGATCGTGATCAGTCAGTCTGGCGAGACGGCCGACACCCTTGCGGCGCTCCGGCTTTCCAGAGATAAGGGAGCCAGGACGCTGGCGATCGTGAACGTAGTAGGCAGCTCAATCGCACGAGAAGCGGATCATGTTCTCTACACACTGGCAGGACCGGAGATTTCGGTTGCGACGACGAAGGCTTACAGCGCTCAGCTGATCGCAGCGGATTGCCTGGCGGTACAGATGGCATATGTGAGGGGAACTATCACAGAGGAACAGTATCACTATTATATCGCTGAACTGGTTACAATTCCGGATAAGATGAAGCGGGTATTGGAAGATAAAGAGCGGATCCAGTGGTTTGCAGCAAAGTATGCCAATGCCCGGGACGTGTTCTTCATCGGACGCGGGATCGACTACGCAGTCGGCCTGGAGGGCAGCCTGAAACTAAAAGAAATCTCCTATGTACACAGCGAAGCTTACGCAGCAGGAGAACTGAAACACGGCACTATCAGTCTGATTGAAGATGGAATCCTGGTGATCGGAATCCTGACCCAGAGTGACCTATATGAAAAGACCATCAGTAATATGGTGGAGTGTAAGAGCCGGGGGGCTTATCTGGTAGGATTGACGACCTTTGGAAAATATGAAACGGAAGATCAGGTTGATTTTACGGTTTATGTTCCGAAGGTGGATGAACACTTTGTAGGCAGTCTTGCCATTGTACCGCTGCAGCTTCTGGGATATTATGTAAGTGTGGCAAAGGGATTGGATGTGGATAAGCCGAGGAATCTTGCCAAGAGCGTTACAGTAGAATAAAGGATAGTAGCGAACCCCCGCGGGCAATATTTGTCCGCGGGGGTTTATCGTTTGGTTATACGGAATGGATGCCTTCTATGGTAATGCGTTTGAAAAAACGGGATAATCCCAGGTACACGGTTTCATCCGTAAACTGTGGGAGCCTTCGGATCAGAACTTCTCCAAATTCATGTGGTAAGCTAAGAAAATGGTCAGCCTTTAGCTTATCAGTTTCGTTTTGATCAACAAATCTTGCTGATATCTCGAACCGAGAACCGCCTCAGGTATGGCAGAGCATGGGTGTGATCAGAATGTTTCTGAGATTTTTTTCCTTCATATAACTTGTTAAGCTGTCCTTTAATTTTATCTTCATAGTGATGATCCCTCCAATGTTTTAATTTGATTGATTTTATTATGCATTAGCTGAGAGGGAAAAACAGTGATTAAGTTACAGAAACCCGCAGGAAGTTCTATTCCTGCGGGTTCTCTTTGTACGGTTAATTGGAAGGAAACAGATCCTCTTCGTTTAGTTTGAACACACGGTACCACCAGGTGTCGCCGGTACCGGTCAGGGTCTGGATGAGGTTGTGATCCGAATCATATTCTGCAGCGGTAAACGCGCTGCCGCTGTCTACCAGCAGATTGTTTTCCAAATGCTGAACGGAAGCGAGAAAGTACGGGCGTTTTCGTCCACCAGATATTTGTCGTAGTAGGAGTGGTCACCCTCCACGCCGCTGAATGTGCCGTCATATCCGCTGTCGTCAGCATAGTTGTAATCACGGGTACTGCTCTCTTCCCAGAAGTGGGACGAACCGATGATATAATCGATCTCAGGTTCCGAATATATATGGTCGATTTTGATGATCTGGGAGGCTTTAAAATCATGCCTTCCGCTCTTTTATCGATACAGTTTCCGGCATGGTTGAATCTCTTCACTCTGCTTTTCCCTTCTCCATCGTAATCTTCAGGCGTATTCACTTTTTATTCAAGAGTTTCCGAGACCACTCTATACTAAACATCAATCGTGAAAAAACAGTGAAATTTCATGGGCTTTTTTCGCGCATTTTTAGATTTATTAAGGACTGTTTTATAATCCTGTAAGAATTCTGTTTCAAAATGGAGTCATCAATTGAAAAGCAACTTGTGTTGCAACGAATATTCTATTGAATAAGAAAACGATATGTGCTGGCAGCTATAAAGAGGAAATGGAGATGCAGATGAAGAATGTATTAGAATTTTTGGAAAAAACAACGGAGCGTTATCCACATAAAGTCGCGGTGGATGATGGCAGGGTATTGCTGACTTGGCAGGAGCTTCAGGATCTGTCCCAGAGAATGGGAACTGGGTTTTGCAAGCTGACAGGACGGGGGCGCCCGGTGGTACTTCTGATGGAGAAGAGCGCACTGACGCTGGCCGCAATGATGGGAGTGGTCTACAGCGGCTGCTTTTATGTGATGATTGATCCGGCACAGCCGGTGACGAGAGTCCGGGAGATTCTGGAGGTGCTGGAGCCGGAAGTTCTGGTGACGGACGGGGCTGCGCGGGAGGTCATTGTTCAGACTGGTTTTCGCGGAAAAGTGGTGACGGTACGCCGGCTCATCGGAGAAGAGGTGGATGAAAGCCGCCTGAACCGGATCCGGGAGCGGAGTACGCCGGAAGATCTGTTGTATGGAATTTTTACATCCGGATCTACGGGGACGCCAAAGGGAATCGTGGTCAGCCATCAGGCGGTAATTCAGTTTATCGGACATTTTGTGGAAACATTCGGCCTGACCAGCGAAGAGCGGATTGGCAATCAGGCTCCATTTGATTTTGATGTTTCAGTGAAGGATATTTATTCCTGCATGCTGACCGGAGCAACGCTGATCTTGATTCCAAAGCCATTGTTCTCGCTTCCTTCGAAATTAATTGATTTTCTGTGTGAGAAGGAAGTGACGACTCTGATCTGGGCGGTGTCGGCACTGTGCATGATCTCGTCTTTGAAAGGTCTTCGATACAGAGTGCCGGAAACGGTGCGCCGGATCATGTTCAGCGGAGAGGTAATGCCGTCTAAACAGCTGGTTCTGTGGCAGAAAGCATTGCCGGCTGCGGAATTTGTAAATCTTTATGGACCATCGGAAATTACTTGTAATTGTACATATTATCGGTTACCGGGAATAGTAGCGGACGGGGATAAGATTCCGATTGGCCGTGCATTCCCAGGAAGACAGGTATTTCTACTGGATGAAGAAGGACAGGAAATAGAAGAGCCTTCGGCGGCAGGTGAGATCTGTGTGAGCGGAGAGTCGCTGGCGCAGGGATATTATCATAATGAAAAGGAAACGAAGAAACGGTTTGTGCTTCTGGAACGATGGGGAGAGACCGGCGTACGCTGTTACCGGACTGGCGATCTTGGATATTATGGGGAAGATGGACTTTTGTATTTTGCCGGGCGGAAAGATTTTCAGATCAAGCATATGGGACACCGTATCGAGCTGGAGGAAATTGAACGACGCATGGAAACCATCCGGGGACTGGACCGGTGCTGCTGCATGCTGGATGAGAAGAAAGGGCAGATAGCGGCTTTTTATTTAGGAGACATGCAGCCGGCGGATATTCGCAAAGAGGTAAAAGAGCTTCTTCCAGCTTACATGATTCCAGGCCGGTTGATTCGAACAACCCGGATTCCGCTGACGAAGAACGGCAAGATTGACCGGGGATATCTTAGAAACCAGTTGGAGGTGGAGCGAGTATGACGAAGGAACAGTTTGAATATGCGAAAACCAGATTTGGTACGCCTATGTATCTGTTTGATACCGATGTGTTTCAAGAACAGATCCGCAGCATCCGACGGATTCTTGGCGAAGACACAGGAATCTGTTATGCCATGAAGGCGAATCCTTTTCTGGCGGCCCGGGCTTTCCAGGAAGTTGACCGGATTGAAGTGTGTTCCATGGGTGAATTCAGGATCTGCCGGGAGATGGAGATACCGCCAGAGAAACTGATCATATCCGGAGTCTTGAAAAAGAAGGAAGATCTGTATGAGATTCTGAACTACTGCGGCGGGAAAAGCGTCTATACCGCAGAGTCCTGGAATCAGTTCCGGCTGCTGGCTAACTGGTGTGACGCAAGCAGCGATCAGCTTCGTGTGTTTCCGCGTCTGAGCAGTGGGAACCAGTTTGGAGTAGATAAACGGACATTGGATAAGATATTTACGGTTCAGGCGCTGTATCCCAATCTGAAGATTCAGGGGATTCACTATTTCTCTGGAACACAGAAGAAAAGTGCATCCAGAATGCGTGCAGAGCTGGAGATGCTGGAAGAATACTTTTGCCGGCTGGAAGAAGATGGAATCCATATCGAAGAGCTGGAGTATGGTTCTGGTGTGGCTGCCGCTTATTTTGAAGGGCAGGAAGATAGGATGGAGGAAGATTTACGGGAATTAGCGGAAGCAATCCGTATGATGAGTCCGAAACGAAAGGTGACAGTGGAAATGGGCAGGGCATTTGCTGCTTCTTGTGGCTGGTATCTGACTTCGGTACGGGACATAAAAGAAACGGACGGCAGAAACTACTGTATCGTAGATGGCGGTATGCATCAACTGAATTATGACGGTCAGATTCGCGGAATGTATCAGCCCAGAATTCAGGTCAGTTCTCAAAAGTCTGTAGGTAACAGAGAATGCAAGGAATATCCGAATATGAAGGAATGGACCGTGTGTGGAGCGCTGTGTACCGGTAACGATGTACTGGTGCAAAAGGCCAGGCTTGGCCCCCTGGAAATGGGAGATGTACTGATCTTCGAACGTGCAGGGGCTTATGCTATGACAGAAGGAATGGCTTTGTTTCTAAGCCACGATCTGCCTAAGGTAGTTTTTTACAGCAAATCAGAAGGATGGACGATTGTACGAGGCAGTCAGCCGACCTATAAATGGAATATGGAAGGGAGATTCTAAAGATGGAAGCATTAATGAATATTTTAAACGAGATAGACGACAGCGTAAACTGGATGGAGGAAGCCGCTCTGGTGGATGACCGTATTCTGGATTCCTTTGGAGTAATTACACTGATTTCAGAACTGGAAGATACTTTTGATATTCAGATTGAGGCATCGGAGATTGTTCCGGAGAATTTTAATTCTGTGAACGCTATGTGGACCATGATTAACAGATTACAGGAGAATTCGTAAAATGGCTTATCATAAACCGGTTTATCTATTCCTGTTTTTACCTTTGTTTCTGGTGGCATATCAGGTGGCGCCCAAGCGGATGCGAAAATGGGTCTTATTGATAGCAAGCTATGTATTTTTCTGGACAATCAGTGGAAAACTAGTGCTTTATCTGATGGGAACAACTCTGATCATTCACTATGTGGGGATCTGGATTGGTTGGATGAAAGAACAGGGGAACAAGGAGACAAAAGGGAAACAGAAAATGGTCCTTGCAGGCGGAGTGCTACTTTTGCTGGGAACACTTGGATATTTGAAGTACTATAATTTCTTTGCGGAAAATGTGAACTTGCTTCTGCGTATGTTGAAATTGGATACATCGCTGCAGGCAAAAGAGATTCTGCTTCCCATCGGAATCTCCTTCTATACACTTCAGGCTATCGGTTATATGGCGGATGTGTACTGGGGAAAGATCAAGCCGGAGCAGAATCTGGGAAAGCTTGCGCTGTTTCTTGCGTTTTTTCCACAGATCATGGAAGGACCGATCAGTACTTACTCACAGACTGCGGATGCGTTGTGGGCCTGTGAATCTCTGAAAGCACGGAATCTATCCCGGGGATTCGCGCGGATCCTGTGGGGGATGTTTAAGAAAATCGTGATTGCGGACCGGCTGTACGTACTGGTACAGACTGTGTTTGACAATTATGAGAATTATGGCGGAGTGGTGGTGGCTGCGGCGGCTGTGGCATATACTGCGCAGCTGTATATGGAATTTTCCGGCTGTATTGATATTGTGATCGGGAGCGGAGATTTGTTTGGCATTACACTGCCGGAGAACTTCCGTCAGCCCTTCGCTTCGCGGAATGCTGCGGAATTCTGGCGTCGTTGGCACATAACGCTGGGCGCCTGGTTTAAAGCATATGTGTTTTATCCGGTTTCTGTATCCCGTCTGTCTAAGAAGTGGAACAAGTTTGGGAAAAAACATCTGAGCAGGCATGCGACGAAAGTGGGAGCGTCTGCCATCGCGTTATTTCCGGTGTGGCTGGGCAACGGCCTGTGGCACGGCTCTCAGTGGAGCTATATTTTCTTTGGAATGTATTATTTTGTGATCCTGATGGCGGGAATTATGGTGGAGCCGGTGCGCCTTTCTATTCTGAATGCGATGCATTTGGACGAAGATGCATGGTATTACCGGGGGGTTCAGATTTTTAAAACCTGGATTATTATTGTGACAGGTGAATTGTTCTTCCGGGCAAATGGATTACGGGCCGGAATCCAGATGTTTTTCAGCGTATTCCGGGATTTTACACCGGAACAGCTGTGGAACGGAGATATGTTGAGTCTGGGATTGGACCGGGCAGATTATGCGGTGGTATTTGCCGGGTGTCTGGTCGTGTTCCTGGTTGGAGTTTTGAAAGAAAGGAGTATGCTGGATGCGGACCGGCTCATGGAGTGGCGCACACCGGCCAGATGGGCAGTCTATTACGGACTGATCCTGGCGGTGGTGATCCTCGGAGCATACGGTGTGGGATACCAGCAGGTGGATCTGATCTATGCGGGCTTTTAAAAGAGTAGGAGTGTTTGTCGGAATCCTGTTGCTGATTTTTGCAGGCACATCCGTGGCAGTAAACCGGGTGGTAAGGGTGAATCCGGACCTGATCCAGAGCCGGAACAGGAGTATTGTGGGGATTCAGAATGAACCGGAAAATACGATTGATCTGTTAGTGCTTGGAGACAGCGAGAGTTATACATCCGTTTCGCCTCTGGATCTGTGGAAGGATCATGGAGTTACGGCTTATGTCTGCGGTCAGTCGGGACAGAAAATCCAGGAGACATATTATATGCTGAAGACGGCGCTGGAGAATCAAAGCCCGAAACTGGTGGCGCTTGAGACGAACGTGCTGTTCCGCGCCCAGACTGGCGGCAAGGGTATCCAGGAAGGGCTTATTCAGGCCGGAAACTATTATTTTCCCATCTTCCGGCATCATGATATCTGGAAACCGCTGTTGTTCGGGAAACAGTACGCTGAAGCGAGCTTCAAAGGATTTGCCCTGCGGGACACCATCGAATCCTACAAAGGCGGCGAATATATGCAAAAGACGGAACGGACAACAGAAATCTCAGATCAGGTGATAAATTACATGGAAGAGATTATTTCACTGTGTGAAGAGAAAAATGTACCCCTTTTCCTGTACAGCGCGCCTTCGCCGATGAATTACAACTACAGTAAGCACAATGCAGTGAAGAATTATGCAGAAGAAAAAGACCTGTCATATCTGAACCTGAATCTGAAGACAGAGGAACTGGGAATCGACTGGAAGACAGATACTTTTGATAAAGGGGATCATCTGAACCTGGCCGGTGCGAAGAAAGTGACAGAATATCTGGGAAAATACTGGACCCGGAATTACGATCTGGCAGATCATCGGGGAGACGAACAATATGCAGACTGGGAGAAACTGACGAAAGAATATGCAGCGAAAATGAATCAGTCGCTGGAACGGATCCGAAAAATGGTATAAAAGGGACAGGGGAAATTTGAATTGGGGACGTAGCAATTTGCAAAAATACTACGTCCCGTTTTGTATGATGATTATGATTGTATTACAAAAAGAAAAACCACCGGCCTCGGTGGTTTTTGCTGAATTATATAGAAAAAATCCAACTATATAACGTATTTAACGGAGATGGTGGGAGTCGAACCCACGCGCCCTTGCGGACCTATCGCATTTCGAGTGCGACCTCTTACGACCACTTGAGTACATCTCCAAATCACGGCATATATTATAACATAAAGTTATGGGAAAATGGAAGAGAAAATTGAGAGATTGTAAGATTTTTATGAATTGTTAGGCGAAGTCCGGTAGCCATACAAAACGAAAGCATTATGTAGAGTATATTAAGTACAACTACCGTCTTCTTTAATCATTGAGTACATTATATCGGATAATTGTGGAGGAAATATGTCAGAAGGTGGAAATGTTTATAAAAAATCTTAAGAAAATATTAGCATTGTTCAATTGAGGACATAGCATTTTTTAATTGGGGACGTAGTATTTTTCAAAAAGCCTACGTCTCCAATTGGGTGATTTTTTGTTTGATGTGGAGGTGATCCAGCGCTGTGGCGATTCCGAGGAATATGAGAGCGCTTCCGATGGATTGAATCAGGTTTCCGGTGATGGATATCAGCGCAGCAGCATAAGATCCGAACAAAATTCCCTCGGCCAGGAAGTAGCCTCCGATGGAGAAGAGCATGGAAAGCAAAGGCGCTGCAATATTCCGGTGTGTCAGGATCTGGGGACTGGCCGAAGTGAAAGGCAGTGTAATCATAATCTTTATTATGATGGTGGCCGGAGTCCACATGGGTGCGGTCATAAGATCAGCCATCCCTCCGCCGATGGTAGCGGCAGCGATTGCGTAGGGACGGGGGAGCAGGACGGCGGCCAGGTAAATCAGGGTATCACCGAAATGGATGTATCCGCCGTTGGAACCATATGGAATGTGGAATATATAGGCTGTGGTAAGCGTGATCATTGCGGCGAAGAGTCCGGCGCTGGTCAGGTTGATGATAGATGAATGTGTGTTCATGTTCTGTTTCATGAGTAGTCTCCTTTTCTATAGTAGTTATGAGTTCAATTGTTGTGTGACGGCGTGAGCATGGACAGATAAGGTTCATATTCAATGCCATCGTTTGGAGAAATGTGGTTTTCCAGGGTGTCTTGAAGTGCGCATAAAAGGAATGCGCCGGCTTTTCGTATCATTTCCGGGGTGGGGATTCCGAGCATCCGTCCACCTGCAAGGCAGGAGGCGAACAGATCGCCGGTTCCGGAATAGCTGCCGCCAATGCGTGGAAAACAAATAAGTTCGCTCTGAGTTCTATTAAGATAGAGATTCCCGATCTGCGCCGGAGGTGCGGAAACAGTAGATGCGCAGGGAGAAACTACAGCATGGGTCTGATTTTCCAGATCTGCGGAGGAGACCAGATGAATTCCGGTGATGACGATTTCGGATGGACCGTTCGGATTTTGAAAGTAATATTGGTCTGCCAGCTGGCGCAGACGATCGTTTAGCCGGTCCGGCTGGCGAGCGTCGGAAAGTTTGCGTAATAGGGAGTAATCGCTATCCGTCAAAAGGGCAAATTCAGTCAGGTTCGGGGTAATGATGTCAGCTGCGGCAGTAAGTTGTTTCATGCCGGCCAGAAGATCTGGAGTAAATGTATCGTAAGGCTTGCCGTCATCTCCCATGACAGGATCGGCGAGCAGAAATGTGTGCGGCTGCCGGAAGACGTCCAGAAATTGGAAGATTTCGTGAAGCTGGGATTCATGAGCGAGATAGCCGGTATAGATCCCATCGAAAGAAATATTCAGTTTTCCCCATTCGGTGCGGAAATGTTTCATGCGGTCTGTATAATCATCTAGAAAATAGCTGGAATAACCGGTCTGGGCAGTCAGAATGGCAGTGGGAACCGGACAAGGTTGAGAGCCCATAGCGGTCAGAACCGAAATGGCCGCGACCAGAGAACAGCGCCCAAGACCGGATAGATCATTAAACACCGCAATTTTTCTGTTCATAGAGTACCTCCTGTACTATTCTTGATGTTGTGCATGAATCAATGCTTTCTGACATGGTAACACTTTTGTGGCCTTTGGAAAAAGTCCAGTTTTTGAAAATATAGACAGGCCAGAAGACAAATGATATGAAATAACAATAAGTTAAAAAAACTTGAAAATAGTGTTGACAAATTTAAAATTGAAGAATATAATAAATTTTGTTGTGAAGCAATTCACAGATGTGTGGGCGTAGCTCAGCTGGATAGAGCGTTTGGCTACGGACCAAAAGGTCGGGGGTTCGAATCCTCTCGCCCACGT
>CASEIR010000011.1 GCA_949287925.1 uncultured Lachnospiraceae bacterium | reverse complement strand
TACAAGCAGTTGCAGCGTATCTTTATTTAATTGCGTTGGATTTTCCAACGCAGGTTTTTCCTGCGTAGGTTTTTCCAACGTTGGATTATCCAATGTTGGATTTTCCAATGTAGGTAAATCCGATGTAGGTGGCTGCGGCTGCTCATATATGACATAATCCGCACCGCGCAAACGTCCTTTCTCGTCGCGTTCCCGGCTGCGGACGATATATCCGGCTTTTTCAAGTTCTTTGACCGCTTCGCGGATTGCGTCGATCTTCTCGCGGTTGATGTGAGATAAGCCCGCAAGGGTATAATCCCAATCTTCGGGTAAGGACAGCATTTGCGAAAGCAAGCCTTTTGCCTTTAAGGTGAGTTCCTTATTGCGCAAGTGGTGGTTGCTCATAACGGTATAGCCCGTATTTCTCTCAACTCGAAAAACTGCCATTTTTTTATCACTTCCTTTCTCGGTCTGCGTGGAATATTAGAAAGCCGTTTTCGGCGGTTTTGGTATTGCAGTATGCCTTTGCCGTTTTCGCGTCTGAAAAGCCTTGTGTTACAAGGGCTTTTTCGCGCCTAACGTTCCACGTTACCGCCTGTTTTCGGGCATAAAAAACCGCAACTCTTTTCAAGCTGCGGCGACATATCCTATTCACTTAAAAACGCCATATCAAGGCTTGTCCAACCTTGCTACGGCGTTTTAGGTGTAATTATAGGGGTTGTTTAATTGTCTTTAATGTGCTGAAAGCCGCATGGTTACGGCATTTTCCTTGTTGTGCATATATTGACGGGGCAGTCGGACCCGTTGGACCCGTCGGACCCGTCGAACCCGTTGGACCAGTCGGACCCATAGAGCCGCTGCATCCACAGGGACGCGGGGGACAGGGCTGATGACATCCAAACGGAGTCCATTGGCACCGTCCGCTTCCCTGGGCAGAAACAGCTTCCTCCTGTTTTTCACTCGATTGCTCCTGTATTTCACTTTCTTTCGTTCGTTTCTTTCTAAACCAAATCATACTTTCTCTCCTCCTTTCATAATCATTATATGTTAGGATTCTGTTTTTGCCCGTCTGCCGCGCGCTTCTGTCCGATCTCCCGGATTTCTCCCTGAATGTGGGAAAAATACTCCCTGTTTTTCAAATAATACGGCGACTCCGGTTTGTAGCTTCCAGCCAGTTCATTATATTGATATGCCTGTTCTCTGTCTCCCATCCGGTCATAACATATGCATAATGATATTGCAGGAAGGAAACCGTAACACTCTTCCTCTATAAATGCGCCGGATTGTGTTGCCTTTTTCGCGCTGAGAGCCTGCGTATACCAGTAAACCGCCTGCTTGTATTTTCCCCTGTCCATAAAATGTCTCCCTATGTCGCAGCAGGTCTCTCCTCTCGGAACATCAAATGCAAATGCACGTGTCAGAGAGCTGAATGCCTTCTCATCCTCACCTATTGCGTAATAACATGCTGCAAGCTGGCGTGTGGCATCTATCCTGTTTTCCACCCATCCATCCGTGCGTTGGAGAAAATCTTCCAAAACCTCCGCTCCCTTTTTATACATTCTGTGAAACATCAGCTCTCTCCCATAATAATAGAGAGCTCTGCTGTCAAATTCTTCTCCTTGCAGCTTCATATTTTCATAGATTCTCAGATTTCTGCCGCTGTCACCTGCCTTTGCTTTTCTGTGCTCAACCTGTATATCAGAATAAAATATCTTACCGGATGGAGGGATAACTTCATGTATCCGTCCTTTAAACATATATCCGGCACCATTTCTCACAATTCTCTCCCGATAATATGTGAATATGCTATTTCCGGATTCATCAAAGGCTGCAGCATAGGGCATCATAATTACATCCACATTCTCTGATATGCTTTTTTTCATTTCTCTGAATTTTTCCGCTTCTTTTACAGGTATCACATCATCTGCATCCAGCCACATCAGGTAATCTTTACTCCCTTTCCGGAAAGCAAAATTTCTTGCCGCGGCAAAATCATCCTGCCACACAAAATCAAAGATCTTATCAGTGTACTGTGCTGCCGCCTTTTTTGTGCCGTCCGTCGATCCTGTATCTACTATTACAATTTCATCTACCAGCTCTTTTACACTGTCCAGACACCTGGCCAATATATCCTCCTCATTCTTTACTATCATGCAAAGGCTGATCGATATCATAAAATCACTGCTCCTTTAGCCGGAACACCTTCGTTCCGGTTCATTTTCAACTCCCATATCTCAGTTTATGCCTGTCTGCTGAAATCGGTGCCCTCGCTTTCTCTCTTATGTCTTTTCCTAAAAAAACGAAATTTTAACGCACAAAAAAATCAAGCCCACGCAGTCTGCTATTGCAGATCCACATGATCCTGAATCCTTTTAACAGTTCCTTCTATAATATGTTGTTCCGTGAGGAATCCATCAGAACAATCACCTGCTCGGACTGTAACGGTTCAACCGCCGCCCGGAAGCATCACTGTCGGCTTACTCAGATTTGTCAGTTCTGTAGCACGGCTCAGGCCCATCGTATAGATCAGGTAAGAGCGGTCCGGAATCTTTCGTGCAAAAGCGGTGGGCGTACTGCCTGAATCCAGAAAAATGTTGTGTCCGGATGAAGCAGCTCTGCGGCTTTTTTGGCAATCTCCTCTTTTTCCGTAATATTGCGACTGATTTACGGTTTAAAAAATCATCGGTCCCGATAATGACCCGCACGGATTTCGCGCCTCCGTGGACACGCAGGATCTTCTTCTCCTCATCCAGAACTTTCAGATCCGTACGCAGAGTCATCTCTGACACATCGGGAAATTGAAGCCGGCCAGATACTGCAACGGACACACAGTTCATCGAATATTCCGGCACAGATATTTATGCATTTTTCAATAACAGAATTGCATTTTTATGCATTATATGTACATTTTATGTATATTTTTCTTTTTTATAATTTTCTCTTGCATAATTATAACTTCTGGTGTATAGTAGGTTGTAGCTTGCACAAGCAGTAAAATAAACAAAAACTGCCATCCGTATCCGCGGATGGCAAAATTAATACAAATACATTCAGGAGGCTATCAGAAATGAGTAAAGAAAAAGTAGTTTTGGCATATTCAGGAGGACTTGACACAACAGCAATCATTCAGTGGCTGAAGGAAAATTTCGGTTATGACGTTATATGCTGCTGCATCGACTGCGGACAGGGAGAAGAACTGGACGGCCTGGATGAAAGAGCAAAACTCTCCGGAGCATCTAAATTATATATCGAAAATATTGTAGACGAGTTTGCAGATGATTTTATTATGCCTTGCGTAAAGGCAGGCGCAGTCTATGAAAACCAGTACCTGCTGGGAACTTCCATGGCGCGTCCGGCTATCGCGAAAAAGCTGGTGGAAATCGCGCGAAAGGAAGGCGCTGTCGCTATCTGTCACGGAGCAACAGGAAAAGGAAATGATCAGATCCGTTTTGAACTTGGCATCAAGGCTCTTGCGCCGGATATTAAGATCATTGCGCCGTGGCGTATGACCGATATCTGGACAATGCAGTCCCGTGAAGATGAAATCGAATATTGCAAAAAGCATGGCATCGACCTGCCTTTCGATACAAAACACAGCTACAGCCGCGACCGCAACCTCTGGCACATCAGCCACGAAGGTCTGGAACTGGAGGATCCGTCTGTAGAACCAAATTATGACGATCTTCTTGTCTTAAGCGTATCCCCGGAGAAAGCGCCGGATGAACCCGAATATGTAACTATGACATTTGAAGCCGGCATTCCGAAAACGCTTAACGGAAAGTCTATGAAAGTTTCTGAGATCATCATGGAACTGAACAAGCTGGGCGGGAAACACGGAATCGGCATCATTGATATTGTAGAAAACCGCGTAGTAGGAATGAAATCCCGCGGTGTATACGAAACCCCCGGCGGAACGATCCTGATGGCAGCGCATCAGCAGCTCGAAGAGCTGATCCTTGACCGCGCTACATATGAAGTGAAAAAAGAAATGGGCAATAAACTTGCCCAGGTTGTATATGAGGGAAAATGGTTCACACCGCTGTGCGAGGCAATCCGCGCATTTGTAGATGTAACACAGCAGTATGTAACAGGAGAAGTGAAATTCAAACTGTACAAAGGCAACATTATCAAAGCCGGCGAGACTTCTCCCTACTCTCTGTACAGTGAATCACTTGCAAGCTTCACTACCGGCGATATGTACGATCACCACGACGCGGATGGTTTCATCACCCTCTTCGGCCTGCCGCTTAAGGTTCGTGCCATGAAGATGCAGGAGCTGGCAAAAGAAAATCAGAAATAAAATATCTCTGCAAAGCATTGAAATCAACTGAAAAACGGAACTCAGTCATTACAGCACCTGACTGAGTTCCGTCTTTTTTGTCTATATAAGAGAATACGCCCACAGATTATTAATCTGATACTCCAGCGTGCTGTAATCCCATAGCTTTTCACTTCTTATTCTGCTGTTCGGATCATTTACCCGTATCTTTCCGGCTTCTGTTCCCGTAAGTACGATAAAGTGTCCTGTAGTTGTAAAATCACCGGGTTTCATACTGCAGATAATCGGATGCCCGCTTTCCAGCGCGGAATATATCTCCCCTTCGCTTAGCCCCAGTTCTTCTCCGTATATTCCAAACTGCTGCGCTCCTTCTGTCATCAACGCCCAGCTTGTGCCGGAATCCCCCGCATAATATCCGTTTTCTGCCGAAAACTGCGCAACTTTGTAAGGGGTAATTGTATTATCCCCTGTCAGCCCGGCCGCCACCATCGAGATCGTCGTAGGACCACACCCGTTGACGGCAATCATGTCGTCCCCGTAAATGGCGTACCCCCACCGCTCATCCCACTGAAGCAGAAGCGGGATCTGTCCTTTCACAACATCTCCAACTGTTTCTGCCGGAGCCGCATCTTTCTTTTCCGGATAATCAAGGACAAAATCCACTGTTTCCTCATTATCGGCAAGCAATTCCAGAAGCTCATCAGGATACTGCTCCGACCGGCTCATAACCTGCCGGACCTTTTCATTCGTCATCCCCATCCCAACAAGCCTGATCTGATCACCAAACTGATTTTTTATCAGAATTCCCACCGTAACTGTCGGAATTGCCAGTACAAGAAAACAGAGCAACAGTTTGATCCGGCGCCGCCTGCGCTTCCTTCTGTACAGCTGTTTTCTGTTTCGCCGCCGCTGATCTTCTGTCATGGTATAATTCCTCCTTTTCAAAGAGATATTATACCTTTCCATATCAGCGATTTTTTGAAAAATAATCTTAAGATTTACGAAATTCTGTCACATCAGGTTACAGGTTATCCGGGCATTCTCCTTCACCATGTATCTTCTATTAACCTCCTCACATTATCCCTGGCAATTTTCTCAATCTGTCTCTGTGTGAAACCGTTTTTTTTCAGTGATGAGAACACTTTTCCGACATCCAGCACGCTGCCGGCGCCCTCAGGACAGTCCGCCGGATCAAAACCGTCAAAATCACTTCCAAGAGCCACCGCATCTTCACCGGCGCAGTTGACCATATGCCGAATATGAAGTACAAGATCCGCAAGCTGTGCTCTGCCTTTCTCTCTGAGGAAAGGTGAGTAAAAGTTCACCCCTGCAACGCCGCCTTTCTCACCCAGAGCACGAAGCATCTCGTCTGTGAGATTTCTCGGATGGCGGCAGAGCATTCTGGCATTGGAATGGGATGCGGCA